>VFKF01000284.1 GCA_009885705.1 Nitrospira sp.
ATTGGGTCGTAGAAGGAAAACAGGGCGCCGCCACTCGGCTGGATCTCCATCCCAACACGCTCCGCTCTCGCATGAAGAAGCTCGGCATTAACAAACCCCGTCTCACCTAAGCAGATCGACCTCCCTTCCTCCTACTGAGTTTCGTGGCGCTACGATATACCGTGGGAGGATCGCATCGCTGTGCTGATTGTCTTCTCGTCTGCACATCACTCAAGTCGTTGATGCCGCGCTTCATTCATCTCATTTCATGCCTGCCATTCTTTCTGGCATCGGCCTTGCGGTAGTTCAGAACTGCGATGGCCATCGCACTGAAATATCACAGCACTCATTCCATCCAAGGAGCATCTATGAAAACTGCCATCATCATTCTGTCCGATCCGAAGAGTGGTTCCGAGGAAGCGCTTGGGCGAGTCTTTAATGCGCTGGCCCTGGCGTCTGAATGTAAGCAGAAGGGCGACGAAGTCGCCGTGGTGTTCAATGGCGCCGGCACACGGTGGCCGGCTGAATTGACCAAACTCTCGCATCCAGCCAATGGCCTCTACAACGCCGTTCGCGATGTCGTGCAAGGCGCCTCATGCGGCTGTGCGGAGGTCTTTGGAGCGACGGAAAGCCTCAAGGCTTGTGGTGTCCCGATTGTGAAAAACCATGCATTGGACGGGACAGCAGGTCTCTTAAGCTTACGGCGCTACCTGGCGGAAGGCTGGCAGACGGTCGTATTTTGAGTCGACTCCCAGGAGACGGCCTGACGGCCGTCTCCTGGATAGGCTGGAATTGAAGACGGACAGGGAGAAATGATGGCAACCAAGTACCTCGATCTGATGTTCACGGATGCCGTGTGCCGTGCGCAGGCCCAATATTACGGACAGGCCGGCAAGATTGCGGGTGCCCCAGACCGAGACCAGCTGGGCCAGGCAGAGGCGGAATTCATTGCCGCTCGGGACAGCTTCTACCTGGGATCGATCAGCGCAAGTGGGTGGCCGTATATTCAGCATCGAGGCGGACCATCGGGATTTTTGCGGGTGATCAATGAGACGACGCTGGCCTTTGCTGACTACAAGGGCAATCGTCAGCTCCTCACGACCGGCAATGTCTCGGGGAACGACCGCGTAGCGCTGTTTCTCATGGACTACCAGAACAGAACGCGCTTGAAGATTCTTGGCCATGCTCGTATCGAGGATGCCCGTGTTCATCCAGAACTCGTTGGGCAGCTCACCGATCCAAAGATGCAGGCGGCGGTGGAGCGGCTGGTCTTCATTGACGTCGTCTCATTCGACTGGAATTGTCCGAAATACATCACGCCCCGGTACTCGACAGAAGAGGTCGAAGAGTATGTGGGGCCTTTGAAGAGACGGATTGCCGAGCTTGAGGCCCAGCTGCATACGGTGAAATCGTGATGGCCTTTTCACAGAAGGTCGTCCCTCTATCGAAGGAGTTCAACCCATGAAGGTCGGACAGATATGGCGATACCCGGTCAAGTCGATGGCCGGTGAACAGATGGATCACGCGCGCATCGGTTCGCTCGGGGTCGAGGGAGATCGCGTCGTGCATGTAGAGGATGCGCACGGGTACGTGATCACGGCCAGAACGCATCATCGGCTTCTCGGTCATCATGCGGCACTCAACGCGTCCGGCGAGCCTCTGGTTGACGGCCTGCTGTGGCGCGACCCCAAAGTCCGTACAGATATTGAGGACATCGTAGGGCCTGGCGCCAGTCTCGTTCGCGATGACTCCAGCGATCGCTTTGATGTGCTGCCGTTGCTGGTGGCGACGGATGGAGCGATTGCGGCATTTGGGCGTGATGGCCGGCGCCTCAGACCGAATCTGGTTATCGACGGGGTCGAGGGTCTGGCTGAACGCTCGTGGCCCGGGCAATGTTTGCACATCGGAGACGTTATCATCGGGATACAGGACCTGCGCGGGCGCTGCATCATGACGACGTTCGATCCCGACAGCCTGAAACAAGATCGTCAGGTACTCACAGACATTGTGCGGAAATTCGACGGCACGCTGGCCTTGAATTGTTTTGTGATCCGTGGCGGGGACATTCGAGTCGGGGACACAGTTGAGCTGGCTCAGCACCGTGAATGCGTGGCTGTCCGCGCGTAGAAAGACCAACGTTTAACCATCACGCGTGTGGGAGCTTTTGGTGTTCACACGTTTACACGCCGCAAGGCACAGAGGGAGGAATCATCATGAGCAAGCAGGTGAGCGAAACATTGCAAGAGATGTTGGGCATTCTGAAAGAAGGGCGGATGACCGAAGGTCAGGAGATCTACTTCGCGGACTCGGCCGTTACACAGGAAGGCAATCAGCCGCCCATCGTGGGCAAACAAGCCTCCATCGAAAGACTGGACACATTCAGAGAGACGATTGGAGTGGCGGCCTTTGTCAGCTACGCCATTGGGGCTGTGGCCGTCGCGGGAAACACCAGTTTCTATGACGCGGTGCTGACGTTAAAATTGAAGAATGGGGACACCATCAGTCTCGAACAGGTCGTCAAGACTGACTGGCAGGATGGCAAGATCGTCAAAGAGCGTTACTACCACGGTTAATCAAGCGTGATGCCGCGTGGAAGCGTATGATCAAGGTCATTCGCTCCCACAATGACTCCCCTTTGTCTCATTACCCGCAGCTTGCTGCGGGGAGATTTATCGTCAACGGTTCGCAAGAACTTCAGATCACACGACGTAGACAGCCATACGCATGAAATGGCAATTTAAGAGAATCTCGGCATTCGTGCAAATGCTGGAACCGGTGCAAACGTTCGCGTAACTTCCATGACCGTACGTGGCCACAGGAGGAATGTATGACCCAATTCTCACGAAGACGTTTTCTGCAGCTCTCCGCAGCAACCGGTGGTGTCCTGATGTTCAGCGACCTGATCGATCACGTGATGGGACTCACCGGAAGGGCGAGCTTCGCCGCCACTGGTGAGCCGATCAAGATCGGCATACTCGATCCGTTGTCGAGCCCCTACAAAACGTCGTCGATTCATGATGTCCACGGCGCCAATGTGGCCGTAGATCTCTTCAACAAGAAGGGTGGGGTGCTGGGCCGGCCAGTCATCATCCTCGAAGCAGATGATGCATCGAATCCGGAGACTGCCATGAAAGTGGCGACCAAATTCATCAAGGAAGACCGAGTCGATGTGCTGATGGGGACGTTCAACGGGGACTGCGCCTTGGCCGTCAGTGCCCTGGCGCAGAAGGAAAATACACTGTTCATGGTAACCGGTGCGCACATTCCCGAGTTGACGGGAGCAGCCTGCAACCGGCACACCTTCGTGTTCATGCCCAACGCCAGAATGATGGCGCAGGCTGTCGCGCCCCATATCGCAAAGGCCTATGGGACCCGCTGGCACATGATTACAGCTGCCACTATCGACGGCAAGGCATCGGCTCAGGCCATGCTGGACGCAGGCAAATCCCTCGGCGTCGACTTTGTCGGGGAGACCATTACGCCGTTCGGCTCGACCGATTTCGCCGCGGCGTTTACCGAGGCGAAGGCTAAAAACCCCACGGCGATCATTTTAAATCTCTACGGATGGGATCTCGTGCATGCGTTGAAGGCCTACGCGAAGCTGGAGTTGGCCAAAGAGAAGATCGGCGTGGGTGGCATGATCGCGGGAGAACAGATCGGCCGTCCCTTAGGTTATGCCAACAATGCCGGCATCTGGGGTCTGATCTGGGACCCCAAGATCGACAAGGATAGCTCGAGACGGTTCATCCAAGGCGTAATCGACAAGTACAACCATACCCCGACGTCACGTTGTTATCTTGGCTATGCCGCGATGACTCAGATCCTAGAAGCGATTCAACGGGCCGGAACAACAGAGACTTCGGCCTTGATCAAGACGCTAGAAGGGCATGAGTTCGATGGACTCAAGACAGGCCCGTCCTCTTTCCGCGCATGGGACCATCAACATGTGCAGGATGTGCTCGTGGGGGAGGCGTTCGGAAAGGAGCTGGGGCTGGGCCATTACAAGATTCTAGCTACAGTGCAGGGAGAGACGGTCGCCGACAAACGTGAGCAGACTGCCTGCCGTCTCTAAACAACACGCTCTCCAACAGTAAGGGGCCCTTCCCAATGGGAAGGGCCCCTCTTTTTGCTGCAGCCCAGGAAAGATGAAGATTTCCCGTAGCCCTACTTGACGATCACTTCAACGCGACGGTTCTTGGCGCGTCCCGCTGGGTTGTTGTTGTTGGCGATCGGATTGCTGTCCCCGTGGCCTGCAGCCGACAGGTTGCTGCTTACGCCGCCATCCTTCAAGGCCTGAGCGGCACTATTCGCCCGGGCGTCGGATAGTTCCTTGTTCGACGGGAACTTCTTCTGCAACGCGCCTTTGATGGCCACGTTGTCGGTGTATCCCGCGACATGCACCTGCTTTTCAGGGAAGTCCTTGAGTACGCCGCCGACCCGCTTCAGGGCATCGGTTCCGCCGGCCTTCAACTGGTCTTGACCAGAGCCAAACAACAGGCTGGAGGCCAGATTGATCGTGAGGGCATCGCCGGATTGACTGACCGACACCGTGCCTTTGGAAATTTCAGGCTGCAGCGCCTTCAAGAGATCCTTCTCGGCTTTAGCCAGGCTCCCCTTGCTCTGACTCAACTGGCTTTGGAGTGCGGCCACGCGGGCCTCACAATCCGCCAGTTGCTTTTCGAGGTCCGCGATTCGTTGCTTCGCAGCTGCCAGCTCTGCTGCAAGTTTGTCCTTATCGCCTGCGGCATTCCCCGCCGAAGCCAGCTGTGCCTCGAGCTCGGCAATCCGCTGCTTCGCAGCCGCCAATTCGGCGGCCAGTTTGCCTGCGTCACCGGCGCCGCTTTGTGCGGCGGCCAATTGCGCTGCCAGACGGTCTCTCTCGCTGTTTGCCGCAGTCAGCTGGCTGGCCAACTTGGCTGAGTCGCCGGCTCCTGAACGGAGTGCTGCAAGTTCACGGTCGCGATCGGCCAGTTGTCGTTCCAGGTCGCTGACGCGGCTGCTGAGTGTGCCATTCTGTTTCTGAGCAGCGGCCAGTTCGTCGGCCAACCGTTGACGTTCTTTTTCCAATGCGGCAAGGCGGGAGGCCATATCGTCTGATGCTTTCCCAGCCTCGAAGCGATTCCGGTTACGATACTCATACCCACCGTCGCAGCAGATGGCGTTCCAGTCCACGGCCACCGCATTACCGGCCATAGCCAGCAAACCCACTGTGAAAATTCCGGTCTTTAATGCTCCCATGACAATCTCCCTTGTTTAGATATCCTGCTCAGATGCAATCAACCATTCGTCTTACACGTTGGACGTACAATGCGCACACTTCGTCGCCTTGATGGGAATCGTCGATAGACATTGCGGACAGTCTTTCGTCGCCGGAGCCGCGACTGGCTCGGGCTTCTTCATTCGGTTCATCTGCTTCACCAGCAAGAAAATAACGAACGCGACGATGATGAAGTCGAACACGCTTTGCAAAAACACCCCGTAGTTCAAGGTCGGAGCCCCAGCGGCCTTTGCCGCTACGAGCGATGGCTGAGGAACGCCCGAGAGGTTGAGGAACAGGCCCGTGAAATCCACACCGCCCAAGAGCTTGCCGATCGGCGGCATCATGACGTCGCTGACGAGGGATGACACGATTTTCCCGAATGCGCCGCCGATGATCACACCGATGGCCATGTCGACCACGTTGCCCTTCATGGCGAACTCTTTAAACTCTTTCAACATAGTTCCTCCTTAGAGGATAGAGGGTGTACTGCATTTGCTGCTGTCCAGACTACCGCTTCCTGGTTGTATCGAAGCTATATCCGAGAGTCATCAGGTACATGTTGTCCGTATCCCCGGTGCCCCTCGCCGGAGTGCTGTTATACCGCGTCGTCACTTGGAAGCCGCTCACGAAACCTTCGAAGATCTTGAACCGCACACCATTGTCCATCGTCAAGTAGTAATTCTTGGTGTTTTGCAACGATGGGTAGAATTCACTGAAATGGTACAGCGTGACGCGCTCGTCAAGCATCGGCCAGTTCAGCTTGATAGACCCGCGGCCACGAGTCGAGGAGGCGTCGTTGCTCACCCGAAAATCTTCATTGAAGTATGAAAGACCGGCTTCCGCATAAATTGTCATGTCTTTCAGAATGCCGGTGAAATCGCCCCGATCGACAAATTGATAACCAGGGCCGCTCGAGAGGGCGGTTCGCATTTTCAGATCCTGGAACGTATCACTTTCAAAATAGGCGGAGGCGAACCAAAAAAACCGCTTCGTGATGAAGAAGTCGAGCTTGATCGTCCCTCGTGCGTTTCGAGCAATGAGGGTGTTCGCATTATCACCGTAGACGTAGCGACCATTGATCGACAGACGGAGTTGCTCGCTCCGGGCCACGAAGTCTCCGAGGAGACTGGCATTTCTCAGATGGCTGTTTCCGGTTGTTTGTGAATAACCGCCTGTGAGACTACCCAAATAGAGAACCGGAGGCTGGACGATCGGATTCATAGCCGTGATCGAATCGATGGGAATTTCCATCGTCCCCTTCATCGGTTCCGCCTTCACATTGATGGTCCCGTTGGGGCCTTCAGTGGCCGTGCCGATCAACACCGTCCCTTCCTTGAGGTGAAATGGGATAGGGTGATTGATGGCCAGTTTCGACACATTGGCCCAATTGATCTTGACGATATTGCCGGCAGCCGCGTCGGTCTTCAGCACCAACACCCCGCCGGACATTTCGATCACTTCTCCATAGAGCACGCCCCCATCCTTCAACGTCACCACATCGCGTGGTGCAGGAGGTGGAACCTCTGTCACTACTGGAACATCGGCGGCCACAACCGGCGCTGTTGTCATCAGACAGGTTATAAATAGGAGTAACCAGAAACCCTTCTTCATCGAATCCTCCTCACTGATTGACGACATGACAAGACTGTCTGTATCGGGCTCACGGGAATACATTGAAAGCCGTAGGGCCATTCAGCCCCATTTATACAGGAAAGGTCTATAGCCCAGTTCATGGCACGGTGGCAAGCAGAAACACTACGGTATATACCAACGCGAATATATATGGCGCATCGCATGCTGAACATTGATCGCGGAACTAAGCAAAGCTGATGCCGTTGAGAGAGACCGAGTCAATTCACCAAATATCTTTGTGAAAGCATGATTGATGGACAGAGCATCTGAAAGCCTGGCCCTTCAATTCTGTGGCTGATTTGCTCAGGAGATGACTATTCCGCTACAGAAACAGGTCGAGAGACTCCGCGCAAATTCGACCTTCAAAAGGATGTGGGCATGTATGGCTTGATGCCTGCGAGCAGAAACTAGCACGGCAATCTCTGTCTACCTGCACCCTATCGACCCAAGAGGCCTTTCAACAGATCCTGACCTTTCTGCTTGAGTTCTTCTGGCTTCGCCGAGCCTTTGAGGAGATCCCCGATCACTTCTCGCACTTTCTCCTTCACCTGTTCTTGAGCTTTGCCCGTCAGCGCTTTGGAGTCCAGTCCATACGACGGTGCTTGGGCGGTCCCGGTGATAATCAGCGGAAGACTCAAGCGGCCTTCTTTCATCGCGAGTTTCGCGACAGGAGACTCGCTGGCAATCTTCTGGCTCAAATCCTGCGAAAGATTCAGGTTCATCGTTAAGTTGAGAGTCTGATCGAACCCGATGGTGCCTCCCCCCGTCGCTTGAAAGTCGTGGCTGTCCATCAAGAGGCGCTGCACGTTGATCAGGCCTTGCTTGATAACGAGGTCCGTTTCGATCGTCGAGAATGCGGTGGCCTTGGCATTGTCGAGCGAGATGCCGGCGACATTGAGTATCGAGACCGCTTCCTGGAGCAAGTTCACGCCATCGATCTTCCCATCTTTGATTGCGACGTGGCTGGTCCCTTCCAGGGACGCGGTGAGGTCCGGCATGGAAAAGCCGCGGCCTTGGAGCGCAAGGTCGGCTCCTGCCGTTCCGCTGATCGACACCTGCGTCGTCGCAACGGCCTCAAGGGCCGGTCCAAGCTGGAATCCTTGGACCGTCACGGTGCTCTTGAACGGCGGAGCATCGGACCCTGCAATCACGGTGCCCTGCCCTTTGACCTGTCCATTAAATAATTGGAAGGAGAGGTTGTTCAGCTTGGCTTCTTGCCCCTTCACTTCAGCCGCAATCTTCACATCAGTGATGTCGACCGGCTTCTTGAGCGGGAGCGCCATCGGGAGATTCGCGGTATGGATCAGCGGCGAACTCATGTTCACGGTCGCATTCTGGCCGGCGGTCTTTCCCGTGATGGTGAACTCCGTCTTTCCCAGCCCGAGCCGGAGGTTGATCGCATCGATGTCCGTGGTTTCCTTCAACGGGCCAAAGGTACCGTCGACGGTCACTGGCATATTGAACGGCTGGACGAGCGTGGCAACATGGAGGCTCGGGGTTTGGCCGAGACGAACGGACTGCAGGAGGAGCTCCAGGTCCTGCAAGACATACTCGGTTGGTTTGGCTGCCGATAGGTCTCGATAGGTGAGTGTTCCGCCCGCAATGG
>VFKF01000345.1 GCA_009885705.1 Nitrospira sp.
CCAAATCCATCCGCCGACCCCGCACCAGGTTCCACGGACCCCCTATCAGATTGCGCCGCGCCCACAGGGAGGCGGAGGTCAAGGCGGAGGGGGCGGACGTGGAGGCGGGAGCGGCAGAGGGAAAGGAAAGTAACTCGTGCAGAACAGAATAGCCTTCGCCCCACTCTATTGCAGCTTGGTGGCCATCACATGCTTCTGGCAATCGGGTATGACATCGGCTGAGTCAGGCAACGGGTCGCCACCGGTCAACCACCATGCCGAGCAGTCATTCCAGCAACTGCACCAGGCAGAACGAGGCAGTCAGACAAACCAACAAGCAGGCAACAGAGGCAACGTCCAGGAACGCAATGGCCATTACTCTGAAGACCAGTACCTCATCGGAAAAGGCCAGGGAGATCTGAGCAAAGGCAAGATGGTCTGCCAACGGGTGTCGGAACTGTCGGCGAGGACCGATCTTGCGAAACAAATTCGTGTGTTGGTCAAGGAACACATGGTCGACCGGGTGCGCGACCGGACCGGCAGGGAAACCGAGCAGGATATCGAACTCACCAGGGAGGAGATCGTCCAGGAATATCTCCAAGGCGTCAAGATCGTGGACCGCCAGATCGACGAAGAGAGCAAAACCTGCAACGCAACCGCCATCATGCCCAAAAGCCAGATTCAGCCCAGCAGCAAGCAACTAAACTCTGAACGATGAACGCGGAGCGCTGAGCCGATAATCGCTTTCATGCCGTAGTTCATCGCTCATCGTTCAACGTTTCCCAGCAGGATGCTCAAAAAGGCCGTCAGCAAGGCCGCAGCCGATGGAAGCACCGGAGGCGTAGCCCCTGGCTACGTTGAGGATGCTTTCGAGGTGAGAACGACGCTGGCGGGCTTTTTCAGCATCCTGCTCATCTTCCGTTGCAGTCCGCCACCAACATCGGGTATGTAACTCCCCATGCCGATTGAAAATAGTTTCCAGCACGACGAGATGTCCCGGAAAAATCCTGGCGAGCGCCTCTCTGTTCGTGAGGTCACCCCGACCACCCTCTCAGAATCGCCATCCGGACAGGAGGCGATGGCCCTTGCCGGCAAGCGCCTCTCTCAGGCTGGTGTCCGCCTCATCGTCTTACTCCACGGCTCCATCATGGGAACCGATCTCTTCGGGGCTCAACGGCTGGATGAATTGGGCGGGCTCAAACGGGGGTACTCACGCGGCGTAACAGGCCTTGATGCCCTCTTAGCGCTGCTCCGCGACGGCAGCAACGGCATCTCCTCGCTGTCCGGAGGATTGAAACCACCGCTCGCAAACGATGACGCCACCAAGAGGCTCCTCGATGAGCAGCTTGGCGATGCCGGCAATTTCACAAGCGCCTACCTGGAGCAGATGAAACAGTCGCTCAACCGGGGCCTGGATCGTCCGATCTCTTGCATCCGCGAACTCTGGGCCTGTGAGCACCATCACCTGGGCCGTGCGATGGCGGCCATCACGCTGCTTGGACACCTGCGCGATTGGGTCGAAACCCACAAGCTGGGCCAAGGAGATCGAATCCTTGTCGAGGCGCATGGGCAGGCCGGACTCGTCCTCGCCCTCCTCTCGAACCTCTTCTGTGTCACCGCGACCAGCAGCCGGACCAGGCTGCTCGACCTCTTGTCGGCCTATGCCTCACAAGTCAATCGACCGGACCTCACCTCGACGATCCAACGAATCACTCCGTTGTTGGCAAATGGCACCCTGCTCAATGGGGCGACGCTGGACGTCGTCACCTTCGGTATGCCGGTACGGTACGGATGGGATCCGTCTGGGTTGGGCAAACTCCTGCACATCGTCAACCATCGAAACCTTCGAACCGATGGCAAGACCTGGCTCGCGAAGATGGAGTTGCCGCAGATTACGATGGAAATGCCGATCGCCTGGGGCGGAGATTATGTCCAGGAACTGGCCGTGGCCAGCAGCGATGCCGTGCCGACGACCGAAGCAGCCAAAGCGGCCAATAAAGCCCTGTGGGAACTCGTGGAGCCGCTCGATGGATTCGAACGATGGCTCGAATGTGCCCGCCGTGCCGTCCGCATCCCGAGTGAAGGGCTGGGGATTCTCGCCGACTACAAAGATTCCACCGGCTCGACGAATGTGCGCGACCATTACTTCGGCCACGCGGTCTATACGCGCCTCGACACGATGCTCTTCAACACCAAGGCTATTACCGAGACGCTCTACTCTTCCCACTAACAGGCGCTCATCGCTTGGCCCATGGCCGTGGCTTCATCTCGGCAAGATTCCGTGCGCCATGAGTCACCGCGAGGATTTGGACCGTCCCCTTCTTCACCCGATACATCACTCGATAACCTTCGACAAGTAGCTCCCGAACCTTTGGATCTGAAGATTCCGGCACGCGCCGACCGCTTTCAGGAAACGCCTCGAGCTGGTCAACAGACAGAATGAGCCGTTCGATCAGAGCATCCGCATACTCGGCGGAGTCTCTCGCGATATAATCTTGGATATTTTCGAGGTCGGCGACGGCGGGCTCAGTCCACTCAAGGCGGGTCATTTTTTGATAAAACGCTTCTTCACAGTTTCGTGCAAGACGACTCGCCCTTCATCAGCGGCCTGAATGCCGGCCGCAATCTTCTTCCGGACGTAGATTTCGTACATAATGTCATCCCACGTCGCCTTCTCCGGCAACTTCTTCACCATCTCCAGTGCCTGTTTCTTTGCGGTCGACATGTACGTCTTTCTATCCTTCGCCCAAAGTCTAGGCCTCACCATAAAGAGAGTCAAGATTCTCCGATGCGATGACTAGGCTGGCGATACCCGCCTCAACACGATGCGCTTCAACACAACTGAAATCGTGTAGAAATTTTACGCACTTGGTGTCAGACATCTAACGCAACGGATATGAGTACTATGTATCCGTATGCAAATCACAACACACTACCGGCGGCTTTCATCCGCTGAACGCGAGGAA
>VFKF01000077.1 GCA_009885705.1 Nitrospira sp.
AGCCGGTAGGCTGATCGCTGACTTGGCTTGGGCGGTGCACTCTGCCCTGTGATCAGGGGATAGGGGAGGCCGAATTTAGCGGCTGATGACGAGGAAGTCGCCTGGTCGAATGGTCGGGCTGGAGAGATTATTCTTCGTTTTGAGCGTCTTGATGGGGATGCGAAACCGTTTCGATACTTTCCCAAGCGTATCTCCCACGCGAACTTTATACCAGCGGGAGGGGCCGGCTGCCACAAGATGAGCCTTCTCCGGGAGCTGCGGGAACTTATAGGATGGAATGCGGTCAAGGAGTTGCTCCACCTTCGCTTTCATTCCCACCGGTACTTTGAGGTGGTAGGTCTCATTGCCAGGAGGCGTGGCGTCTCGGCGCAGCTCAGGATTGAGGAGCCGGAGCTCCTCATATGGAATGCCGGTGACATTGGCGATGGCGCGGAAATGGACGGTTCGAGTAATGATGGCTTCGTCAAACTCATGGGGGGCAGCGGACTCCTGAGAAAAGCCGTATCGATCGGGGTTCCTGGCGATGATCGTTGCGGCCATGAATCTCGGCACGTATTCTTTCGTTTCCCGTCGAATCAATCGAGTCTTGGAAATCTCGGAAAAACTTTCGACCTGGGCTTTGTGGAGGGCTCGCATCACCTTGCCTTCTCCGGCGTTGTAGGCCGCCATCGCGAGCGGCCAGGCGCCGAAGAGATCATAGAGATCGCGGAGGTAACGTGCTGCAGCGACCGTCGACTTGATGGGATCTCGCCGTTCGTCGACATAGTTATCGACGCGGAGCCCATAGGCCTTGGCCGTGCCTTGCATGAACTGCCAGGGGCCTGTGGCTTTGGCTCGGGAGTAGGCGTAGGGGTTGAATCCGCTCTCCACCAGCGAAAGGTAGACAAGATCGCTTGGGAGATGAAACTCCGAGAAGATTTTATCGACGAGCGGTCGATAGCGGCTGAGCCGGAGGAGCCATTGCTCGAAGCGATCGTGGATGCCGGTATTGAAGTAGCGAATGTGAGCCTGAACCGAGGAGTCCATGACGATCGGCATATCGTAGGCGGCATATTCCGCTGTCGCGCTTCGCGTGGCGTCTTGCATCGGCGCCAGTTCAGCCGGAGGATTTAGGGCATCTGAAAAACGTGCGGTTGCTGGAGAGTTTCCTGCTGGGTTCAGTTGCAAGAGGTCTTCGGCCCGCGGAACGCTGCTCGTTCGTATGGAGGGAGCGTTGGTGCCTTCCGCTGCCGGGCCTACCGTATCGAGCGGGACGAGATTGTCGTCCGGGTCGTCTGCTGCCGGTGCATTCTCGTCCAGAACTGCGGAAGGATCGGCTAAGGCTGGTTCGGGAGACGTGGCGCTGTGCCCTTCCATCGGCAGGGAGAGGCTGAGCCACATTCCAAGGAGGAGTGTGATCGGGAGAATGGCATGTCTTGGCCTGAGAGGTGTCGTGGACATGCGTTGGTTATCAGTATTGTGTCTGAAGTTCATCATATTCTGTGAGGGTAGACTATCGAGCGACCTCGCGCTTGTCAAGGAATTGCAAGAGGATTGGCATTCTGCTCATGGGCATACGGCGGTCAAGCGCGTTCACGTGTACAGAAAATCATGAGCGGAAATCACGCTGAGAACCGGAGGCCAGAATAGTCTGAAAACACGCGTGCCCGCACGGTTCCTTGCCTTGACAGCTTTTGGGAGGCAATGGTATCGTCCCCCCTTCCCGCGTAGGATTTTTCACGTTTTATCCGAGGAGGATCCGTCGATGCTGAAGCGGTATTTACTCGCCCCCGGTCCCACGCCTGTGCCCCCTGAAGTCTTGCTGGCCATGGCGCGACCCATGTTCCACCACCGCGCTCCCGAATTCGATAAGGTGTTTGCGGAAGTCCGGGATGGACTGAAGTGGCTGTTCCAAACGAAAAATAACGTGCTCATGCTGGCGGCATCCGGAACCGGAGGCATGGAAGGTTCAGTCTCGAACTTCCTCTCTCCCGGCGACAAAGCGCTGACCATTAATGGCGGGAAGTTCGGAGAACGGTGGACGAAGCTCTGCAAGACGTTCGGCGCAGAGGTGACCGAGATCAAGGTGGAGTGGGGACGGGCCGTCGATCCGCAAGTAGTGGCCGATGCCCTGAAGAAGGATCCGTCTATCAAAGCGGTTTATGTGCAGGCGAGTGAAACCTCGACCGGTGTGTCGCACGATATTAAGGCGCTTGCGGAGATCGTGAAGCCCTATCCCGATACCATTCTGGTGGTGGACGCCATTACGGCCCTCGGCGTATTCGACATCAAGACCGATGAGTGGGGACTCGATGTTGTGATCACAGGGTCGCAGAAGGCGCTGATGCTGCCGCCTGGCCTGGCATTTGTGAGCGTGAGCGATAAGGCCTGGAAGTTGGCGGACAAAGCGAAGAACACGGCGTTCTATTTCAATTTCAAAAAAGAGCATGAGAATCAGCAGAAGAATCAGACGGCTTATACGCCGGCTGTCTCCCTCATCGTCGGCCTGCAGGAAGTGTTGCGGATGATGAAGGAGGAAGGGCTCGAGGGCGTCTTCGGACGTCAAGCCATGCTCGCGAAGGCCATGCGTGAAGGGCTGCAGGGCGCCGGGTTGGCGTTGTTCCCGAAAGAGTCGCCGAGCGATGCCCTCACTGCTGTGTTAGCGCCGGAGGGCGTGGATGGTCAGGCGATCTACAAGAACCTGCGTGTCCAATACGGCATTACAGCGGCCGGTGGGCAAGATCATTTGAAGGGGAAGATCTTCCGGCTCTCCCACATGGGCTACATGGACCGTTTCGATGTCATCATCGCGGTGGCAGCTGTTGAGATGGTCCTCAAAGGGCTGGGGCATCCCGTGAAGCTTGGTAGCGGTGTGGCGAAGGCACAAGAAATTTTGATGGCGTAGCGGTTACGTCTCGAAACTTATACATAGGGCAGGCACAATGGGCATGAAAATCCTCATCAGCGATAGTTTGTCGCCGCAGGGCGTGGAGCTCCTTGAAAAAGCTGGATTCACGGTCGTCGTGAAATCCAAGATGTCGAAAGAAGAGCTATTCAAGGAGATTAAGGACGCCGATGGTTTGATCGTGCGGTCCGGGACCAAAGTGACGGCAGAACTGATTGCGGCAGCCGAGAAGTTGAAGATTGTCGGGCGTGCCGGGTCGGGGCTGGATAATGTCGATACGCCGGCCGCAACTCGTCGCGGGATCGTGGTGATGAATACGCCTGGCGGCAATACTGTCACGACTGCCGAACATACGATGTCGATGATCTGGGCGATGAGCCGTCGTATTCCCCAAGCCACCGCGTCCGTGAAGGCCGGCAAGTGGGAAAAAGATAAATTCATGGGCGTCGAACTCTACAACAAGGTGCTCGGCATCGTCGGCGTTGGGCAAATCGGTAGCCATCTTACAAAGCTGGCTCAGGGTATCGGCATGAGCGTGATCGCCTACGATCCCTACTTGGCCGAAGAGCGCGCGCAGAAGATGGGCGTCACCATGATGCCGCTGGATGAGCTCTTCAAACGTGCCGATATTATTTCTGTGCATACGCCGTTGACCCCTGAGACCAAGGGGCTCATCAATGCGCAATCGATCTCGACGATGAAGCCGGGGGTCATGATCGTCAATTGCGCCCGCGGCGGGATTATCCATGAGGGTGATTTGTTTGATGCATTGAAGGTCAAGCGTGTGGCGGCCGCTGCGTTCGACGTATTTGAAGAAGAGCCGGTGAAGGCGGACCATCCGTTGTTGACGCTGGATAACTTTATCTGTACGCCGCATATCGGAGCGCAGACGGCCGAGGCGCAAGAGAATGTGGCCGTCGGCATTGCGGAACAAGTCGTCGATTATTTCACCAAAGGCATTGCCCGCGGTGCGGTCAATATCCCGTCCGTCTCTCCCGAATTGCTCCCGAGGCTTCAGCCCTACCTGTCATTGGCCGAACAGCTAGGGAAGCTGCAGACCCAGTTATGCGAAGGCGGGCTTGAGCGTGTGACCGTCGAATATAGCGGGGAGGTGGCAAGTCTGTCTGTCGCCCCGCTCACGATTGCCGTGCTGAA
The DNA here is from genome assembly GCA_009885705.1 of Nitrospira sp. Classification (GTDB taxonomy): domain Bacteria; phylum Nitrospirota; class Nitrospiria; order Nitrospirales; family Nitrospiraceae; genus Palsa-1315. Next base: position 4,040 of record VFKF01000077.1, read on the forward strand.
GGGCTTGCTGAGTCCGATGATGGAAGCGCCCGTGAACTATGTGAATGCGCCGATCGTGGCGAAGGAACGCGGGATTGAAGTGAAGGAAGTGAAGAGCTCCGATGCGGGAGACTTCACCAGCCTGATTCGTGTGCGAGTGGACGCCGGGAAGAAATCCTATCAGGTCGCCGGCACGCTCTATCACAAGAAAGATCCTCGCGTCGTCGAAATCGATCAGTTCAATGTCGAGGTCGTGCCGGAAGGGCATATGCTGTTGATCCTCAACGTCGACCGTCCAGGAGTGATCGGGATGGTAGGCAAGGTGCTCGGCGACAACCAGATCAACATTGTCCGGATGCAATGCGCGCTGCAGAAGCGGGGCGGGAACGCGCTGCTCATCATTGGATCCGATGCGGTTTTCCCGAACGCGGTGCTTGAGACGATCAAATCCAGTAAGGATATTCTCTCAGTTAAAGTCGCGGCTCTATCCTAACCCCGCGCGCCATCCACCAGGTCAGCTATGGTCTCCGTTCCACCGAAGCCGCGCCCCTCGTCGGGACAGGTCTCGTCGTCCCGCGAGCGCTCGCTCGTGCCCGTGGGCATGGCGACGATACTGCCTCATGCGGCGAAGCAGGTTCGCCGTCTCGAAGAGCAGCTGCTCGGGCATATTAATCGTTGGGGCTACGACGAGATCATCCTTCCCACATTCGAGTACCTCGACGTATTGGCTCCGGGGCTTGAACCGGAACTGATCGATCACTGTTATCAATTCGTCGATCGCACGACGGGGCGGACGCTCCTCCTCCGTCCGGATGCCACGGCGCAGATCGCCAGGACGGTCGCGATGGGGCTCACGGGCGCGACGTTGCCGTTGCGGCTGTCGTACCGGACCTCTGTCTTTCGATATGAAACGGAACATGCCGGGCGAGGGCGCGAAATTTTCCAAGTCGGAGCCGAACTCATCGGCCTGGACGATGCCACGAGCGATAGCGAAGTGATCGGGTTGATGATCGAATGTCTCCACCGGATCGGCCTGCAATCTTTTAAGGTATCTCTAGGGCATCTCGGATTTATTAAGGGGCTTCTCTCGCGATCCGGGCTGTCGCTGCAAGGGCAGAAGCTGGCTGAGCAGGCGGCTGCACGAAAGGATTTGCCTAGACTCGAAGAGGTTCTGGCGAGTGAACGCATTTCTAAAACAGCGGCTCGTGCTATTCGGGAAGCGCCTGAGCTGTATGGTCAAGAGGAAGTCTTAGCACGGGGACGGGTTCTCGCTGCTGGTGATCCGGCATTGGCCGCTCCACTCGCACGGCTTACTCAGGTGTATCAGTTGCTCTGTGCCGCGGGCCACCGGGACTCACTCATCCTGGATCTCGGGGAGTTCAGAGGCTTCGACTATTATGATGGTGTCGTCTTTGACGTGTTTGCCGAAGGGATGGGGGCGGAGTTAGGCGGCGGCGGACGATATGACCATTTGATGGGCCGATTTGGCCGGCCATTGCCCTCAACCGGTTTTGGCTTGGACGTCGATCGGCTCTTTCGCACCGTGGCTTTTCCCGAGGAAGGCGCAGGATCATCGCGAGTCGAGTATCTTGTCGCCGCGCCAGCCAAGGCCACTCCACGTTTGATGGAGGTGGCAGCACAGTTGCGCCAGACAGGCGCCCGAGTGGTCCAGCAGACGATCAAGGGGAGCGACGCGGCGCTTGTGACTGCCGCATTGACGGCGGGGCTGGCCCAGCATGCTTCGTCTGTCGTCATTGTGGGTAACCCGGGCGTAGATCGTGGTGATGTGTTGGTGGTCGAGTCCCTTGCCGCTCACCTGCCTAGCGGGCGAACCGGCAATCGTAGCCGTCGGTCGAAGAAGATGGATCTTGATGAGCTGGTGGCCGAGGCTCGTCGTGCGTTGCGGCAGCCCAAGAAACGATCATGAAATCCATGTCAGCCGTCGATCTCTCACAGCCCAAACTTCCCCCTCAGAATGTGGAGGCCGAGCAATCGGTCCTCGGCGCCATTCTTCTCGACAATAGTGCGATGGCTAAGGCAATGGAATTGCTGGTCGAAGAAAACTTCTACCGGACGTCGCATCGGAAGATTTACCGTGCGATGTTGGAATTGTCGGACATTGGCGAAGTCATCGATCAGATTACGTTGACGGAACGATTGAAAGCGCTGGGGGAAATTGAGGCCGTCGGGGGCGCGGCGTATTTAGCGGAGCTCGTGCAGAGCGTGGCCAGTTCCGCTAATATTCGCTACCACTGCAAGATTGTTCGCGACAAGGCGTTGCTGCGAGAGCTGATCAATACCTCGACGGAGGTACTCACGCGAGGTTACGAAGGCAGCTCATCGATCGACGACCTCCTCGATTTCGCGGAGCGATCGGTCTTCGGCATTGTCCAGGGGAAGTTGGATCGGTCGTTTACCCCCATTAACTCCATCATTAAGGAAAGTCTCGACCTCGTCGACAAGCTGTCGAAACGAAAAGAACATGTCACGGGCGTTCCTACCGGATTCTACGATCTCGACGATATCACCGCCGGGCTCCAGCCATCAGACCTCGTGGTGATCGCGGGGCGGCCTAGCATGGGAAAAACGAGTCTGGCGCTGGGGATGGCCGTCCATGCCGCCATTCACGCGAATGCGGTGGTCGGAATTTTCAGCCTTGAAATGTCAAAGCCGCAGATCGTGTTGCGCATGTTGAGTTCAGAGGCGCGAGTCGATTCCCATGGGCTTAGGACTGGCAAACTTCAGAAAGAGGATTGGTGGCGTCTTGCAGAGGCGGCAGGCCGACTGGAACAAGCGCAGATCTATATCGACGATACCGGTGGTATTACCGTGCAGCAGATGCGGGGTAAGGCGCGTCGGCTCAAGGCTGAACGGGGGCTGGATCTCTTAATCGTCGACTATCTTCAGCTGATGCAGGGGCGGAGCGATTCCGAGTCCCGCCAGCAGGAAATTTCCGACATCTCTCGCTCGCTGAAAGCCTTGGCGAAGGAGCTCAACGTCCCGGTCGTCGCGCTATCGCAGCTTAGCCGCGCCGTGGAAGCCAGAAAGCCGCCTGTCCCGATGCTGGCCGACCTTCGCGAGAGCGGCGCGATCGAACAGGATGCCGACGTCGTGATGTTCATCTACCGGGAGGAGGTCTATGATCAGAACTCCGAACGGAAGGGCATCGCCGACATTCTCATTAGTAAACATCGAAACGGTCCGATCGGGAAAAAAGAACT
>VFKF01000006.1 GCA_009885705.1 Nitrospira sp.
CGCCGGCTTCACGCGTATAGTTGGCGATGATCTGACGTACCGCCGGTTCGGCGATGCGGACATGTTTCTCGGTGATGCCATGTTCGTTGAGCTGCCGGGGGATCAGATATTTCTGGGCGATGCCCAACTTTTCTTCTTCGGTATAGCCGGGGATGCCGATGACTTCCATCCGGTCGCGTAAGGCCGGCAAGATTGGGTCGATCAGGTTGGCGGTCGCAATGAATAACACGTCGGTCAGGTCGAAGGGCACGCCCAGGTAATGGTCCGTGAACGAGTTGTTCTGTTCTGGGTCGAGCACTTCGAGCAAGGCGGCGGAAGGATCGCCGCGGAAATCCATGCCGACCTTGTCCACTTCGTCCAGCATGAAGACAGGATTGTTGGTGCCTGCCTGTTTCATGCCTTGAATGATGCGGCCTGGGAGCGCGCCGACGTAGGTGCGCCGATGGCCGCGGATTTCGGCTTCATCGCGGACTCCGCCGAGACTGATTCGGACGAACTCGCGGCCGAGTGCACGGGCGATCGACTTTCCGAGCGAGGTCTTCCCGACGCCGGGAGGCCCGACGAAACAGAGAATCGGACCCTTCATTTTGTCTTTGAGTTTCCGCACGGCGAGATACTCAAGGATCCGCTCTTTGACTTTTTCCAGATCGTAGTGATCCTCGTTGAGCACTTTGGAGGCAGCTTTGAGGTCGAGGTTGTCTTTCGACCTCTTGGACCAGGGCAGTTCCACGATCCATTCGATATAGGTCCTGACGGTCGCGGACTCGGCCGTATCCGGATGCATTTTCTCAAGGCGTTTGAGCTGCTTTTCGGTTTCTTTCAGCACCTTTTCAGGCATCTTGAGTTCTGCGATCCGCTTGCGAAATTCGGTGATCTCTTCCGCGCGCTCGTCGAGCTCGCCCAGCTCTTTTTGAATGGCTTTGAGTTGCTCGCGCAAGAAGTATTCGCGTTGAGTTTTGTCCATCTCCCCCTTGGCCTGCGCTTGAATCTTTTGCTGCATGGAGAGGACTTCGATTTCCTTGCCGAGGATGTCGCTGACGTGCCGGAGGCGCTTGATCGGGTCGATGACCTCCAGGACAGCCTGGGTGACCTCGACCTTGAGTCCAAGATTCGACGCCACCATATCGGCGAGGCGGCCAGGGTCTTCGAGGTTTTCGATGACGACCATCACATCCGGAATCAGGACCTTCCCGAGGCTCACGATTCGTTCGATCTGCTCCTTCACCGTTCGCATGACGGCTTCTGTTTCGAGCGCGGCACCAACGGATTTGTGTTCAGGGAGCTTGTCGATACGGACGGAGTAGTAAGGTTCAGTCTGAATATACCCCGTAATCCTGGCTTTCGAGACCCCCTGCACGAGGACCTTGATGCGCTCATCGGGAAGTTTCAGCATCCGCATGATGATGCCGACCGTGCCGATGGTATGGATATCGTCCGCCGTTGGATTCTCGACGTCCAGAGCCTTTTGCGTGGCGAGGAAGATCATCCGATTGCCGGCTAAGGCGGCTTCAATCGCTTTGATCGACATCTCACGCCCGACGAATAGAGGGAGGACCATGTAGGGGAAGACGACGATGTCCCGGACTGGCAACAGCGGAAGGTGGTCGGGGATTTCGGTGTTTTGGGGTGGCTGCAAGTCTTGTTCGATGGAGTCGTTCATCGGTATGGTCCCAGTGTTATGCGCAGTCGTCAATGACAGGTGATGCGGTGCCTTGGTTATGTGCCGCGGCTAGGCTTTTCGTGAGCGTGTCGTGCTGCGCCCTCCGGAGGACCGCATACGATTCTGCAGGTATTCCTCGAAGTCCGATCCCAGGGAGGGGTTCTTGAGCGCGAATTCGACGGTCGCGATGAGAAACCCCAACTTGTCACCGGCGTCGTATCGCTGGCCTTGTATCTCCAGCGCAAACATCGGAGACTTCTTCGCCAGTTCCCGGAGGGCGTCAGTCAATTGGATCTCGCCATTTTTCCCAGGCTGGGTCTTTCGGAGGATGGAGAAAATCTCCGGGGGCAGAACGTAGCGACCGATGACCGCGAGATTCGAGGGCGCTTCGGACGGCGATGGTTTTTCGATCAGGCCTTCGACCCGGTGCAATCCTGTCGAGACCCGTCGAGGCGTGACGATTCCGTAGCGGTTGACCTCTTGGTGGGGGACTTCCTGCACCCCGAGGATTGCTCCGTGGCGTTTTTTATAGGCATGAATGAGTTGAGCGAGGCCGGGCATCGGGGCATCGATGATTTCGTCGCCCAAAATGACGGCAAAGGGCTCGTCCCCGATCAGCCGTTGGGCGCAGAGAACGGCATGTCCCAGTCCCAGCGCTTCCGATTGACGGACGTAACAAAAATTGGCGAGCGTGGAGATGTGCCGCATCTGGCTCAAGAGCTGCGCTTTGCCGCTGCCCTTGAGATTCTCTTCCAGTTCGACGGAGCGGTCGAAGTGATCTTCGATCGCACGTTTGCCCCGTCCGGTGATGATGATGATATCTTCGATCCCGGAAGCGACCGCTTCTTCCACCGCATATTGAATCAGCGGCTTGTCGACGAGCGGCAACATTTCTTTGGGAGAGGCTTTCGTCGCAGGCAGGAAGCGAGTGCCAAGGCCTGCGGCTGGAATCACGGCTTTGCGGACTTCGAAGCGTGACATGCGCCGATACTATGTGATGGGGTAGGCGATGTCAAGGAACGGAGCGCAGAGGCCATGTTCGAGCGAGATGAGCGAGACTGGCGGGAAACGCGCGACTCGATGTTCGAATTTCTGAAAACCTCGAATTTTGGATCTCGACCTCTCCCCCGAATTGCCTATCTCGTGAGTCGCGCTCTTCGCGCGCGCACTACTGCGCGCCAATAATGTGAGCGGTCAGCTTTACATTCAAATACTTGCCCAATATAATCCGAGAGTTTTACACGCATGTTGCCGTAGGTGACACCTGTGCGCTCAGCGCGTCGGTCTCTCACGTCCGCAACCTC
>VFKF01000048.1 GCA_009885705.1 Nitrospira sp.
GCCTCCCGGCCAGCGTACGCCTCCGCAATAAAGATTACATGATCGTCTTCACCCCCTCGTTCAAGGTGTTCGGACTCAAACGACCGCCGCCAGAACCCAAACAACCCCAAGCGGCCTCGTCTCAGCCGGGAACGAGTCCGACAACAGCCGGCCGCAATTCCGTCGACAAGCTGATTCAGCTGCTGATTAAAAAAGGTGTAGTCACAGAAGAGGAATGGCGCAAAGCCAACCAGCCATGACCGACCCGACGTGCAAGGCCTGCCAAGGCACCTGGCCCAGAGAAGACCATTTCATCGCCGATCTCGGCCTCGCCAAGGCCTATCTGCATGAAGATCAATTCTTCCCTGGCTGGACCGTCATCGTCTTTAACCGCCATGTAACAGAGCTCTTTCACCTGGCTCCCACAGAACGCATTATGCTGATGGAGGAAGTGAACCTCGTCGCCAAAGTTGTCGCGCAAGTCTATGAGGCGAAGAAGATCAATTACGAACTCCTCGGCAATCAACTTCCCCACATCCACTGGCATGTGATTCCCCGGCTGGCGACCGACCCGGCCCCCTTAGAGCCAGTCTGGCGGATACAGCATGACGTCGCACCGTTGACGCCGCACGACTTGCAGCAGCAGATCCATCGGATTCAGACGGAGCTCAGACGTTCACCGGGTCTGCCCACGCCGGATCTCCCCTAGTGTTGACAAACGACTACGCCACTGCAGAAATGTGCATACTAGAATAGCTGCCGATGCTGGCAGAAGTCGTCGCAGGCTGTTCAGAAAGGCCGTCCAGCAAGGCCGCAGCAAGCGGAGAGGCGAAGCGTACTCTCTGCAGTACGTTGAGCCTCTGCGCGCCGCGAGAACGCCGCTGGTGGCCTTTATCAACAGCCTGCTTTTCCTGGCCGCAGGGCAGGAGCTATTCCCACTCATTCCGATACGTTATACTATCGACCTCGTCACCGCAGCTGGAGGACCGCAGAATTCCATGAAGCGCCGATTGGTTCTCGCGATCCTCTTCCTTGCATCCTGCGCCTGGCTTCACGCAATCGATTCGTCGTTGGCGGAGACGCCTGACAATCAGACGCCACCGGCTTCGACGGAACCACCCTCGGCAGCACCGCCTCTCCATCTTCTAGAACTGCAGCCTCACGAACGAGACGATGCCGTCAGTCTGCTGGGGGAGCTTCGCGGAATCGTCCGCCTATCTCCGCAAAATGCTGACGACCGGCTCAAGCTAGCCGAGGTGCTCTATCGAATCGGCGATCTGGATACCGCGATCGACGAATGCCGCATCGCCATTGCGCTGAAGCCCGACCTCGCCCTTGCGCATCTCCAGCTCGGCAGAGCCTTGATGGCCAAACAAGACTGGCGCGCATCGGTGATGGAATTGAAAGAAGCGGCCAGACTCAATCCGGATTTGACGCAGGTCCACTACAATCTCGGCACCGCCTACTACACCACCGGCAATATCAAAGGCGCGATTCAGTCCTACCAGCAAGCGCTGGAGCTGCAGCCCTCCTTTCCCGACGCCCGCTACCGCCTGGCGCTGGTGCTCAAGTTAGCCAAGCGCGACCAGGAGTCTGCGCAATTCATGGAAGCAGCGGCCGCGAGCGGCATCCCGCAGGCGCAGTTCTTTCTTGGCAATGCCTATCGCGCAGGCCAGGGAGTGGCCAAGAGCGGTACGCTCGCCGTCTATTGGTGGACCAAGGCGGTGGAGTTCGGACATCAACCGGCTTCGTCTGCCTTGTCCATCCTTCGCCGCCAAGCCCTCTCGCCAGTCCAGCCTGAACAGAGTCGCCTCGAGGCCTTAAAGGCCTTTCAAGGTTATCGGGAAAAAATCTGGGAGAACTTTCCCGACCTCGCACACAACGGCGACAGCGAAACGCTAGGGACAACGCTGTTAAAACAGAATCGCCACGACCAGGCCGTCCCGGTACTGCTCCAAGAATGTTATGCCCTCAGCGAC
>VFKF01000392.1 GCA_009885705.1 Nitrospira sp.
ATCACCGCGATTGTCACGCAGGAGCGGACGAAGTTGGTCGCACGACGTGCTGAGAAGCTCACGATTCCCGAGCTGCACCAAGGGGTGCTGGATAAGTTGTCGCTCGTACGTGAGATGGCGTCACGTTATGGGCTCACGCTCAGCCAGGTTGCCTACATCGGGGACGATATTAACGATCTTGAGACGCTCAAGGCTGTGGGATTTTCTGCCACACCGGCCGATGGAATGCCTCAGGTTGCTGCAGTGGTCGACTATATCTGTCAGAAGAAGGGTGGCGAGGGGGCGGTTCGGGAAATGATTGAGATGATTTTAGAAGCTCAAGGCTCAATGTCCAAAGCTACAGGATCCGGAAATCGCACATAGGGCAGGAGATTCAGGGTATGGCTTCTCTTAAACGGCGAACATCGAACCTCCAACAGGATAACCATCTCTATCCCGTGATTATGGCTGGTGGAAGCGGCACCAGGTTTTGGCCGCTCAGTCGACAATTGTTTCCCAAGCAGTTGCTGCGGATTATGGGAGATGAAACGCTGATTCAGCAGACCATGCGTCGGGTGGTCTGTGCGTCGGCGCCTAATCGGGTGATGATCTCTACGAATCCGGCTCAAGCAGAGTCCATTCGTGGCCAGTTGGGTGAATGGAAAGATGCGCTTGCTGATAATTTCGTGCTTGAACCGGAAGGGCGTAATACTGCTCCGGCAATCGCCTTAGTTGCGTTAGAACTGGTTCGTCGGGATCCAGCCGCGATTATGTTAGTGGTTCCGGCCGATCACATCGTCAAGGGCCAGCGAGCTTTCGATGCGGCGGTCTCGTTGGCGGCGACGCTGGCGAAGCAGGACTATTTGGTGACGTTCGGTATCAAGCCGATTCGTCCCGAGACTGGTTACGGCTATATCAAGCCCAACCGGAAGGTCACGTTGGAAAAACAGGGCACGCTCAAGGGGCACCCAGTCAGCCGATTCGTTGAAAAACCCAATGCCACCAAGGCGGCACAATACCTCAAAGCGGGGGACTATTATTGGAACAGCGGCATGTTCATTTGGCGTGCTGCGACGATTCTTGACGAGATTCAGCGCCACCAACCGGCCCTCTATCGTGGGATCGAGCGGATTGGCCAATTGATTCAGACCGGAGCATCGAGGCAGGCGATCGACGATGCCTATCGGGGACTCAAGCCGGTTTCGATCGATAACGGTGTGATGGAGCAGTCGAAGAAAGCCGCGATTGTACCCGTATCCTTTCAATGGTCCGACGTTGGGAGTTGGGGAAGTTTGGATGAAGTGGCGTCGAAGGATAAGGCCGGCAATGTTCTGGTCG
>VFKF01000448.1 GCA_009885705.1 Nitrospira sp.
CTCGTGGCCGGAGCGATGGCCGCCGCGCTCGGTGCGGAAAAACTGGTGATGATGACCGATGTGAAGGGTATTCGCGATGCCAATGGACGCCATCTCTCCACGGTCTCACGCAAAGACGTGCAACGGATGGTGAAGAAAGGCACGATCAGCGAAGGGATGTTGCCCAAGGTGCATGCCTGTCTGGATGCGCTCGGTGGCGGCGTCGGCAAAGCCCATATCATCGACGGTCGAATATCCCATGCCATTCTTCTCGAAGTGTTCACACGTAAAGGTATTGGGACCGAGATCACCGCGTAGTCGGTTCATCCAATCAATCTCTTGTTGTGGCCAACCAGCACGTTCGAATCACCCGCCATCTTGAAGCCCTCGTGGGCGAGCGTCATCCTGAGACGAGCCCTCGCGCGCTTCGAAGGGCGGCGCATTATCTAGCCACGCAGTTTTCCAAGTCTCAATGGTCCACCAGCAGCCAGCTTGTCACTGCCTGGGGCAAGACCTATCGCAATGTTGTGGCGACAAAATATCCAAGCCAACTGAGACAGGGAGAGGAATTAGCCCCACTCCTGATTGGAGCTCACTACGACACTGTATCCGGGTCACCAGGTGCGGATGATAATGCCAGTGGACTTGTGGTCCTTCTCGAAGTGGCTTCACGGCTTAGCCTGACACCTCTCGCAAGACCGATTTGGCTCGTCGCCTTCTGTCTCGAAGAGCAAGATCGGCTGGGGAGTCAAGCCTTTGCGTACCGATTGAAAGCAGAAGGCCGTGAGTTGGCCGGTGCCATTATCCTCGAATGTGTCGGGTTTGTTAGAACCGAAGATGGCACGCAGCAGGCTCCTCCAGGAGTCCCGATCGCAGTACCGACCCGAGGAGATTTTCTGGCCATGGTAGGCAACGAGGCATCCAAAGCGTTGATGCTCCAACTTGAACAGGATGCCCGGCAACAGGAGCCCCGGCTCAAAACCCTGTCATTGCTCGTGCCAGGGCGAGGGGAAGCCATCCCTCATACGAGACGCAGCGACCATGCCTCCTTCTGGGATGCCGGTTATCCAGCCATCATGTTGACCGATACGGCAAATTTCAGAAATCCGCATTACCATCGTGAGACCGATACCATGGACACATTAAATCTTCACTTTCTCTCCAGCGTAGCAGCAACCGTCACCGCCACGATCCTTCACATCGCCGGAGCACGACCATGAAAACCAGCCGAACCAAACTGGCCCCCACGACCCGTCGTCTCGTGACCGAGATCTATCATCGCCTCGACTATGGCGCACTGGGACCGGTCTATTGTTATGAAGGCGGAGATGAGTTTTGGCTGGCGAAGCGGGGGCCCTGTGAACGTCTCGGGAGTCGCGTCGCCGTGGTCTTGAGGCGAAAACTGAGACGGGGCGGCCGCAGCCTCTATGTCGGAGCCGGAGTGGCGGAACTTCCTGCATTGATGATGGAAGTGCTGGAACTGGATCGAACCGTTGAACCCTACAATCTCCGGAGAGCCGAGGTCTCGACCCTCAACCCTGCCTGCCACTCGATTCCCCTGGTATTCCGTGCGGTCGATGCTGCGAAAGCGAAGGGCCGATTCGATCATCTTTGGATGGTCAGCGTCTTGAACGACCCTGAGCGATTCCCTAATCTGTCGCCTCTCTCCTATGGACGGGGCGATGCGCTCACTCTCGACCCTGTGAAATTTGAGAAAGAGCGCCGCATCGTACGAGCTTTGGTTTCCCTCTGTATGGGCAAGCTCGCACTCCCTGGCTTGGTCACGACGACCACAGAGGAAGTGATCTGGATTGCCGAATGGTGCCACAAGCGTCGAATTCCCTATACAGTTGGGAGGCGCTACTATCCGACTGCGCTGGTAGGAGATCCGATCTGTTTTATGCAAATCGGCAAGAAAGCCTAGCAGGCTGCTAAACTCTGAAGCCTGGTTTTGATTTTGACGTATTGTCTAAATACTGGCCGGCGTACTTCACGTAGTTCCCCGCTGACGACTTAATCCAGGCAAGCTCTTCCGCTGTGACCGGCCGTTTGACCTTTGCCGGTGATCCAAGGATGAGGCTGTTGGGTGGAACGATAGTCTGTTCCGTGATCAAGGCGCCAGCCCCGACGACAGAATCTTCTCCGATCACGGCCCCATCCATAATGATGGCGCCCATGCCGATCAGCACGCGATCGTGAATCGTGCAACCGTGGAGGATCACGCCATGGCCGATGGTCACCTCATTGCCGA
>VFKF01000013.1 GCA_009885705.1 Nitrospira sp.
CGACGAGGCGGCCTTGCTGGGGGTCCGTGCCAGAACCATTCGCGCAACACGGAGTTGAACCGGTCGCGTCATCCAGTGTAGCGTACCTCTATGGAAATGCAGCGCGAGCCGGCTCCTATCAACTGGCGCATGAACGGAATGATCGCACGATTCGTGGGGATCGTGGCGATTGCGCTTGGATTCGTCATTGGGATCTATGGGCTGGAAGAGACGGGTGCACAGTGGTTACAGACCGCGTTGGGCTTGCTCGCCACCGGCATGCTGGCCCAGGGTTATGCGCTCTATTGCTCGCTGAAGCGGATGCAAGAACTCAAGGATCAGCCTAAGTCATGACACGAGTGCGGCGGCATCTGCTCACAGTGGGGATGTTTCTTCTCGCAGGGACGATGTTGGCCTGTGGCGGTCCCTGGCGCGACGGCTATTTCAAGAAGGGCGTCGATCGACTCACGCAAGACGAGGTCGTCGAGCGATTCGGGCCACCCCATACGGCGAAGAATCCGGCGCTCGGAGGGGATTCGGTCTGGACCTATCGCGTGCCGATCGGCGACAAGGAGTTGGCGTCGGTAAGCTTTTCCGGCCTGGGCGATGTAGTGCAGACCGCGAGCGCCTTAATCGGGAAGGCTGGCCCGGATGGCCCCAAGTCCATGTTGTATTGCTACCGCTACACGCTGACCTTTAATGAGCAGAAGATTTTGAAGCAATGGAAACGCGAAGAATGTATGCCGGGCACCAAAGATCTCCTCAACGCCGATTAATGGTTAGGTGTTGGGATCCATGCTGACGTGGCTGCCGCACATCGATAGCTCGGTCGTGCTCGACGGGCTCAAGTCCATTCTGTGGCTGCTCTCCCTCCTCATCATCCGGACCTTGATCGTTCGCGCGATTTCGAGGAACCCGGCTCTCTCGATGGAGGCGAAACGCCGCGGCGTCGTCTCGGTCCGCAATACCGTAGTCTTCGCATTGCTGGTGGGGTTGGTCGTCATCTGGGCGCACGAACTCGAAGCCTTTGCCGTGTCCCTCGTGGCGCTTGCCGCCGCGCTGGTGTTGGCGACGAAAGAACTCATCCTCTGTTTGAGCGGGGCGGCGTTACGGGTGGGCGGGAAGGTCTATGCGGTGGGCGATCGCATTCAGATCGCCGGCCATCGGGGTGTCGTCTTAGATCACGACGTCTTTGCGACCAAGCTCCTCGAGATCGGGCCGGGCCAGGCGTCCCATCTCTATACCGGTCGCGTGACGGTGTTTCCGAACAGCTTGCTGTTTACGAATGCC
>VFKF01000209.1 GCA_009885705.1 Nitrospira sp.
CGGCTTGAAGAAAAAAGAAATCATGAAGATGCAGAAAGAGATCGTCAAGCTTCAGAAGTATCTGAGCGGCATCAAAGACATGCGCGGCGTCCCCGGAGCCGTCTTCGTGCTCGACACCCGCATCGAACACCTTGCCGTGCAGGAAGCGAAGCGACTGGAGATTCCGATGATCGCGATCCTGGACTCGAACTGCGATCCGGATCACATCACCTATCCAATTCCTGGAAACGACGACGCCATTCGCTCCATCAAGCTCATCACGTCCCTTATTGCCAACGCCTGTATCGAGGGCGCCAATATACGTGCACAGCGCGAAGAGGCGGACTTTAAACCAGCGCCTGCGGCCGGCGGCAAACCAGCAGCCATGAGCCTCGCAAGCACGCCGGCCTCATAACGTCCGGCATGGCATAGGTCAACTACGGCACTCACTGTTTACTGAAAAGGACCGTCACGTATGGCTGGATCAAGTCAGCTTGTCAAAGAACTGAGAGAAAAGACCGGCGCCGGTTTCCTCGACTGTCAGAAAGCGCTCACCGAGAACGGCGACGATATCGAGAAAGCCGTGGATTACCTGCGGCAAAAGGGCTTGGCTGCGGCACTCAAAAAGTCAGGCCGCGAGACCAACCAAGGCCTCATCCACTCGTATATCCACATGGGTGGAAAAATCGGCGTGCTGATCGAAGTCAATTGCGAAACCGACTTCGTGGCCCGGAACGAAGAGTTTAAATCCTTCGTCAACGACTTGGCCCTCCAGGTGGCGGCCGGGAAGCCCTCCTACGTCAAACGGGAAGATATTCCCGCCGAGCTGATCGCAAAAGAGCGATCGATTTATGAGGGACAGGCCAAAGAAATGGGCAAGCCCCCGGCGGCTTGGCCGAAGATCGTCGAAGGCAAGCTGGAGAAGTTTTTCCAGGAGAGCTGTCTCATCGAACAAACCTTCGTCAAAGACACCGCCGTTACGATCAAAGATCTTCTGGCCTTGAAGATCTCCAAAATCGGCGAGAACATGAACATCCGCCGCTTCACCCGGTATCAATTAGGCGAAGCATGAGTTCTGCCAACTATCGGCGCATCCTCCTCAAAGTCAGCGGAGAGATGTTGGCCGGTGAGCAGGGCTACGGCATCCAACCTTCCATCCTTGAAGGTCTTGCCACGGAAATTGCCTCCGTCGTGGCCCTCGACATCGAAGTCGCAGTGGTTATCGGCGGCGGCAATATCTTCCGCGGTATTGCCGCCAGCGCATCCGGCATGGAACGGGCCTCCGCCGACTATATGGGGATGCTCGCGACCGTCCTCAATGCCTTGGCTCTGCAAAATGCACTCGAGCGCATCGGCATTATGACGCGCGTCCAATCGGCGATCGAAATGCGTCAGCTGGCAGAGGGTTATATCCGCCGCCGGGCCATTCGCCATCTTGAGAAAAAACGTGTCGTGATCTTTGCCGGCGGCACGGGCAATCCCTACTTCTCCACCGATACCGCCGCCGCGCTCAGAGCGATGGAAATCGGAGCCCAGGTCATCATGAAGGGGACCAAAGTCGACGGCATTTACGATGCCGATCCCGTGAAGAATCCCACGGCCACAAAGTATCAGACCATTTCATTTCTCGCGATCTTGAATCAGAATTTGAAAGTCATGGACGCGACGGCCATCAGCCTCTGCATGGACAACAATCTTCCGCTGATCGTGTTCAACCTGAAAGAACAAGGCAACTTCAAACGCGTCGCCACTGGCGAAGCGATCGGAACAGTTGTCACGCCCGATCGCCGCTAATATTCCAGGGAGTCTCGCATGTCGAATCCTGCCGCTATCCACCAAAAAGTCATGGAAAAGATGGAGTCCGCACTGGAATATCTGAAGCGCGACTTGGCTGGACTACGGACAGGACGAGCCTCCGTGGCCCTCTTCGACGGTGTCCGTGTCGACTACTACGGCACCATGACCCCGCTGAAGCAGGTGGCCAACATTTCGACTCCCGAAGCGCGCCTCATCACAATCCAACCGTGGGAACCGAACCTGATCAAGGAAATCGAAAAAGCCCTGGCAGGATCGAACCTCGGCGTGACCCCGTCAAACGACGGAAAAATCATTCGCATTCCCCTTCCTCCGCTCACCGAAGAGCGCCGCAAGGAACTCGGCAAGGTCTGCAAAAAGCACGGCGAAGACACAAAAGTCGTGGTGCGAGGGTTTCGTCGAGATGGCAACGAAGAGTTGAAGAAACTGCAAAAGGATGCCAAGTTGACGGAAGACGATTTGCGAAAAGCTGAAGCCGACACCCAAAAACTGACCGACCAATACATTCAAAAGGTCGACGACGTGGTGAAGAAAAAAGAACAAGAAATCATGGAAGTGTGACTGCGGCTTCGACCTTGCTACCCACCTACGCCACCGTCAATCTCTCGGCACTCGCCCACAATCTCTCGTGCATCCAAGGCTATCTCTCTCCCGGCTGCGAGGTCATGGCCATCGTCAAGGCCAACGCCTATGGGCATGGAGCAGTTGAAATTGCTCAAGCTCTTGCACGCAAGGGGATCGGACGATTTGCCGTCGCCTCGCTTGAGGAGGGGATCACACTTCGTCAAGCCGGCCTCTCGACTCCCATCGTCGTGCTGGGAGCACTCTTTGACCAGCAACTGGCGGACCTGGTCGCGCACCGGCTGACCCCAGTTATCAGCAATGGATTGATCCTGCCTGCCTTGGCACAAGCAGCTAATTCGCAGCCATCCCCCTACAAGATTCACCTTAAGATCGAAACCGGCATGGGGCGGTTGGGTTTTTCGCCGGATGAATTGCGCCCGCTCCTCGACAACCCTCTCTTGCGTGGTGCGCTTCACGTCGAGGGCTTCATGACACATCTTGCCGACGCAGACGGAACGGATACCGCCTTCACGGAGCGACAGCTTGGCGTATTTCAGGCCATCCTGGAACAGGTCAGGCGGCGTGGCCTTTCCCTCCCGCTGGTGCATACGGCCAACAGTGCTGCCATCGTCCGGTTTTCTGCATCCCATTACTCACTCGTGCGTCCCGGCATCATGCTCTACGGGTACCATACCCTGCCAGCCGCAATACCCGCTCCTGACCTTCAACCGGTCCTTTCACTGCGTACCACCATTGCCCACATACGGACCATTCCACGGGGCGGAACGGTCAGTTACAACAGGACATTTACCGCAAGCAGGCCGACTCGAATCGCGGTACTGCCTATCGGATATGCCGACGGGTATAGTCGGCAGCTCTCCAATCGCGGATCGGTGTTGATTCAGGGTCGTCGCGCCCCGATCGTCGGTCTCGTCTGTATGGATATGACCATGGTGGATGTCACTGACATCCCACCGGTAGAAGTTGGCGAGACCGTCACGTTGATCGGGCAACAAGCTGGCGCAGCTATCTGGGCAGATGAAGTCGCTGACTGGATCGGTACGATCCCCTATGAAGTCCTCTGCGGAATCGGTTCCCGTGTCCCCCGCCTCTACGAATCAGCCTGAGGTCTGGCCGCCCTCTCCCAACTCGTTAGTAGATCATCCGAATCGAAACACCTCCGGTATGCAGCGTCGTCCGATAGGTTCCGTTGACGGTCGGGTTGCGATTGCCCAGCACCGTACGGTCCTCATAGAAAGCCGCTTGGTAGGAGAGATCGAGTCCAATCGCCTTGGGCTTCAGCGATCCCACACCGAAATCCCCACATCGCATCAGCCCTAAAAACGATCCCTGCTCCTTGCAGATGAATCCCACCCCTCCCCCCACGATGTGGAGGTCCGAAGAGGGAATACCGGGATCGTAGGTCAAATCCGGCATCTGTTGTTGTTGGTTGGTATAACCGGCCCGTAATGCCACCTCCCAATTCGGAAGGGATTCCAGCGCCAGCCACTTATATTCGGTGCCGAGCATCACCGCATAGGTACTCTTCCAATTCTGCGGCTGCGGGATCGTCGCACCGTTCGCCAAGGTCACGTCGAGGTTTCGAACAGATTTCCATCCCACATAATCGACATCCATCTCCAACTTCCATTCCCGTTCTGACGTACGAACCGGCCAGAGGGCAATGGCGCCGGTGATCACTTGCGGCAAGACCAACGTCGCCTTGGCATCCGAAACCTTGGCGCCATTCGCCAATAAGGCTCCACTCAAATGAAGCGTGGCCTGACTGCGATAGACAATGCCGATATTCGCCACCGGCTTCCCATCGGTATTGCGTAACGCCGTATACAAGAGACTGGCATTGAACCCGGCTGCGGTGTCTTTGCCGGACAACTCCACCTTCGACCCTGCTGGAATCCCCAGTCCCCCAGGCCACACCGACTGTTTTTCAACCTGACCTTCGCCGACGAGTCCGCTGAACGTATAGATATCCGCACCCAGCCCAAGCGAGAGATTGTCCGTCGCCTTGTAGGCCAGAGTCGGCTTGATATCCAACAGCGGCAACGTGTTGAACGTGGTGGCGGTCCTGAACGGCCCATCGTTCGGCCAGCGGGTGAGCGAGCCGAACGGCACCGTCAGACCGATCCCGGCCGTGAGATCGCCCAAAGCCGTCACCCCGAGATCCTTCAAGTTCGCCGTGATGAATGTGTGCCCGGGAGGAGGCCAGGCGGCGCTCCCATTCCGATCTCCACGAGCAGTCGCCCCTGTCGGGCTGGTAAAGTTCGTCGATCCACCGGCGATCAGCGCCCCCGCCATCACTTGCACGCCCGAAAGTTGCGTCATCCCAGCCGGGTTGTAGTGCACCGCCGAGGGGTCGTCAGCTTGGGCTGCATAGGCATTGCTCATCGCTGACGCAGCGGTTCCCTGGCCTTGAATACGCGGCACCTGTGCCGTGGCCTCCCACGGCAGGCCACCCCAACAGAGCCCTACCAAGAACATCGCGAATGCCCAAATCCAGCGCACTGATCCTAACCTGTTCCACCCGCAACCCCATCCTCTTCTCACTCTTGTCCTCCCTCTCTCACTCTCCTGGTACGACCGGCCTCACCGAAGACTCTGGCGACCTCTGATCAGACGATCTAAACCAGCAATCGACAATCCGTTCGAGTTCATCGATATCAAACGGCTTCAGCACATAGGCCTGCGCCCCCATACCGATCGCGCGAATGGCCAATTCCTTGGACCCTGACGCCGTCACCATCACAATGGGAATCTGTTGATCCCATCGCCGAATCTGCCGCAGCACATCCATCCCGTCCATAGAAGGGATGCCGATATCCAGGATCATGCCCTCGAATGTCTCAGCCCGCACGGCTTCCAAGGCTCGGACTCCATCCACCTCCAGGTGGACGCGATAGCCTCTGGCTCGCAAACGATCCTGTAAGAGCTGCCGAATATCCGGATCATCCTCGACAATCAAAATGCGCGGCGATTCCGCCGATGTGCCGGCCAGCGGCGCGGCCGGAGCAGGGAGCAACGGAATGGTGAACGAGAGCTCCGCACCCTGCCCCGGTTCACTCTTCGCAACGATCGTCCCCCCCTGTAACTCCACCAACGTCCGCACAATCGACAAACCCAAGCCCAACCCTTTCGTCCCGCTCCGGGCCTGCTTCACGCGAAAGAATGGATCGAAAATTTGATCGAGAAATTCCGGGGATATCCCAGGTCCCGTATCACGCACGGAAACTCCGGCAAGCATCTGATTCTCCTGCCGCACCGTCACCAGAATGCTGCCACCCTCCGGAGTAAACTTCACCGCATTCTGCAATAAATTTGTCACGATCTGAATCAGCCGATCCCGATCTGCCCAGACCATCAGGGGGACAGGAGGAACAACCACATCCAGGGTTTGTCGTTTAGCCTGGGCCAAAAGGCGCAACTGCTCGACCGCCTCGCCGACACAATGCCCCAGGTCGATCTCGCTCGGCACGAGATCCAACCTCCCGGACTGAATCCTGGTGCGATCTAACAAGTCCTCAATCATGCGGATCAATCGCTCGGCATTGTCCAACATCCGCGAGAGGTAGCGTTGCTGCTTCTCATTCAGCGGCCCCGTCAATCCGTCCAACAGATTCTGCAAGAACCCCTTGATCGAGGTCAGCGGCGTCTTTAGTTCATGCGAAACGTGCGAGAGGAATTGCGACCGCAAGCGATCGGCCTGCTCCAACTCGGCCGTGCGTTCACGGACTTTGACTTCAAGGCCTAGATTCAACTCTTCGATTTGCTCATACGCGGACGCGTTGTCCAAGGCGATGGCGACTTGATTGGCAACCGTCATCATCAACTCAAGATCGTCCTGCGTCAGACTATACTCCTGCATGCGATCCACCGTCAGACTGCCAAGAATTCGATCTTTCGTTTTCAAGGGAACGGCAATCAAGGCCTTCGCCTTCGTCAACAGGGCCAGCTGTTGATTCAAAGGATGAATGCGATCCCACACGGCTTGCAGATCCCCGATCAATAGAGGCTGGCCCTGGATGAGCACAATGCCTTCCGGGCTCATGGGATCGGTCACGGAAATTTCTCGCGCACGCACAAACGCCTGAATCTCCGGCGAGACGCCGAAGGCCCGCGCATCCTTGACGACCTGTCTAATCGGGTCATAAAACGAGACCATCACCCGATCGTACGGGAGATCGCTGGTCAGGGTTTCCAGCACTTTCTGCATCAGCGCCTCCCGATCGAGCGTCGAGCTGAAATGTAATCCCGCTCGATGGAGGGCCGTCAACTGAGCGACTTTCCGGCGCAACTCGACCCGCGTCTGCTCCTGCTCCAAGTAGGCGGCACGCAACTCTTCGTGGCGCGACTCCACCACCGTGATCTGCTCACGAATCAGCGCCTCCCGCTGTTGGCTCTCCTGCCGAAGATGCCGGTTGATGAGCATCCCTGCGACGGATATCGGAATGAGACCAGCCAGGATCACTTCCCCGAGACTCATCGACGGGTAGGCCAGGCGCATCAGCCCGGCTGTGGCCAAACCGGCGCCCATCCCCCAAAGAGGCCAGGCTGAGTATCGTCTGGCTTGACGCTCCCAGCGGACCTCCCATTCACAGTAGTCGTCACCCTTCACAATACAGGCTCGGTCGACCACTCGTGATTCAGGAAGGAGATGCAGGCGAGGCGGCACCATCGCGAATCGCCCCTTCGTCGATTCGCAGATCTGCGCGGTACAGGCCTTCCGATAGGGACCGAACTGCTCGAAAACCCGCGCCGTGAGGTTCATTCTCAGCACTGCGGAGGTGTCCGTCACCTCCAGCACGGAATACTCGAGATCCTTGGCATACTTCCGCGCGAAGTAGGGAAACATGCGGTGAATTTGCGCCAGACTGAACGGACGTCCCAACGTCTGAATCAACGGGGAGATATGCTTCTCTCGACCCACGTTCATGTAAAAGTCAGGATCTCTCGACTGTTCCCGGCAAAACTCACGCAGGTAGGACGTAAACTCATAGGAGTAGCTGTTCCAGACATTCTTCAACTGGTCGAGGGTGACATGATAGGAAGGATCTCGTATCCGGTCATTGAGCAATCGGCACAAATCATCCATAGCTCGGAATGCGGCATCCGCGCCTTTCGTCCGCGTCACCCACTCTTCCAAATACTCCACGTTATCGTGCACGATCATCCCGCTCACATCTTTGATGCGTTCACCCCGCTCGTCGACGCCAAATGGCACAAACTTCATGTAGGGGCGTTCGAGGATGGTCTGGGTTGAAGGGAGAAGCTCTTCGGCCATGAGAGATGCTTTCGTCAATTAGAAATCCGGGACACCGGTGAGGAAGCTGCCACGCTCGTACGCCAGCCGCTCAAGGATATGATAGAGCGGCCAGCGAAACAGACAAGACACGAATACTCACCCTGAAGAAACGCGGGGATTGTGCCTTGCAATTCGTGGAGAGTAAAGAGCCGCCTCCGTCAAGCGATCAAAAACCTGTCCAGTGCGATCTGCTAGGCATTCATATTCACTTCAAGGCTCTTGGGATAGAGTTTCCACGGCATCCACGGCTCACCCTCCATCGCCCGCTGAAGCCCTTCCAGCTCCTGTCTGAACGCGGAGAATGCGGCAACCGCCCGTGCGGAGCGCTCCGGATTGGCGGGCTCGGACAACACCACCGCCGTGAGATCGGCCATCAAGGGGGCACGCGGTGTACTCAACATGAAATTCATGTTCAATAACCGCTGATAGACATCCACCGGTTCACGACTCCCGTCACGAGCCACTTGCACCGGCATGACATTCGTCCAGACCTGGTAGTTCCAGAGCGACGACCCGACCAGTTCATGCTGCACCGTGCCAAGATAGAGGCAACAGGCCGCTAATCGAGC
>VFKF01000299.1 GCA_009885705.1 Nitrospira sp.
CTCACACTCCTCATCCTGGCCAAACCATCGCGTTCAACATCCGCGGCAAATAGCATCGTGTGGCTGCCGCACGTCAGATGCGTGACCACGGAACGATTATTCAGACCATGTCCACCAGAGGAGCGATCACGAAGCGGCGCATCAACTGGTTCATCGACTAGCGGGTTGAGGACTACCATTCGACAAGGACCGGACGAGATAATTTCCTGTCCCTCATTGGCCATCTGCTCTTGCAACCCTCGACTGCTCAATGACTCCTCTAATCGGCGATAAAACAATTCTTCTCTTGTCTCGCCCAAGCCCCAATAGTTCTTGACGTTGAAATGGCGGATCACCCAGGCCAGCCCTCCGACATGATCCAGTTGAGGATGTGTGCCAATCACATGGTCGATGGTACGAATTCCTCTATTCCAAAGGAACGGAGCCACGACCCCGCGGCCCATGTCGAATCGCTCATACGTCGCCCCCCCATCGATCACGACAACCTGACCGTCTGGCAGCTCGATGACCGCGCTATCACCCTGACCGACATCAAGAAACGTGACTCGGAAGCGATCCCCATCGTGAAATACTCGTGGTGACCAGGCCCACCAGAGTAATAGCAGCAGCACTCCAGCGCCGGCTCCCCATCGTATGGCCGCCAGGCCTACTCGTTGCCACAACAACACAAGACATCCATAAAACAGCGCGATGGTAAGCACCGATGGTGCTGCCACATGCCATTCCCCACCAGGCAACGTTGACAGTTGGCGAACCGCAGCCACGAAGAATTCGAGCAACCACTGATTCAGCGAAACCATGGGCAGCTGCGCTCCCCCTACCACAATATGCCAGATGCCTGCGGCCAGCCCGATTGGAACCAGCAGAATGCCCATCACCGGAACAGCCAGCACATTGGTGAAGACACCAAGCCAGGGCAACTGATTGAAGTAGTAGGCCACAAGAGGAAGCGTGACCAGGGTGACCACTCCGCTCATCAGCATCGAGTCTCTCCCCCATTGAACGCAGGTCCTCAGGAGCGACGGCGCAGCTGGCAGCTCTTCTACGTCGGCAGCGCTGTGTCGAGAAAGCCACCCGGCAATGGCGATGACGGACACAAACGAGAGCTGAAAAGAAATATCGAATAGCGCCTGAGGGTCGTGCAACAGGATCACAACCGCAGCGGCAGAGAGGGCATGGAACAGACGACGCTCCTGGCCAAGCCAGATCGCACTCAGCCCCACGACCACCATCAACAGCGAACGCATCGTCGCCAGCTCTGCCCCGGCCAAACAGGCATAACCAGCCACTGGAATAATGGTACAGACCGCAGCCACGCGAGTCGGTGTGATGCGCCGGGACAGCTCCAGTAACCAATCAGCGGGCAGCAGAATCACGCCCCATCTGACCACCGCGAAGATGAGCAGTGCGACAAGGCCCAAATGACTTCCGGAAATTGACAGGAGGTGGACCGTCCCAGTCACCATAAACTGATCCCGCAGGTCCTGTTCCAAATAGCCACGATCACCGATGATGATGCCGAGAAAGAGCCCCAGTGCCGGCTGAGGAAGGGTCTGCAGCGCGGCGAGCCGGATACCGCTCCTCCACCGATCGAACTGATTCCAAATCGCCCACCACAGATGCACGCGCCCAGACTCAAGAAGCTGTACCGAATCAGCTCCCGTCACCGTACCGATGACGTCGATCCCTTGGTGCTCAAGATAGACCGCATAATCGAATCCGCCAGGATTCAATGACCCGCTTGGAGGGCGCAACCGGGTCTGAAAACTGATTCGATCCCCTTGAAACAAGAGTCGATCAGGAGTCCGCCAGGTCAGCCGGACATGCCTCATGACTCCCGAATCTCCCACAGAGATATCCGGTTTGACGATCATCACCAATCGATCCGGCGACTGTTGCACCGGTGCCACAATACGACCGATCACGTGGGTCATCGTATCGGAAGATGGCTCGACCGCCGGAGCATGCACAGGCAGGTGTACGGCGAGACTCCAATAGACGACGCCTGCTAAGAGCGCGCCGTAGAGCCCTATCGCCTGGGGACTGGAGAGTCGATTGAATCGTTCGAAGAATGTGCTGCCACAGGCAGCGAGAAAGAGGAGGAATGAAACGGACAGAGGGAAATAGGAAACCAGAGATCCGGCGAAGAGCCCGACAATGAAAGCCACAATGAGGGACGGCAGCATGAGCCTCCCTCAACAGAAATTGGGGAAGACGACAACTCTATCCTAAATGCACCTTGACGACGTCGACCAGCCGATTGGCCACATCACGAATGGTATCGTCACGCTCCCCTTCGACCATCACCCGCAACAACGATTCGGTCCCGGAGTAACGCACCAACACGCGGCCGCTACCATTGAGACGCTGTTCACTCTCACGTATCGCCTGTTGCAGTTCGGGAACAGTTTCGAGTTTCGGTTTCTTCGTCACCTTCACGTTCAGTAATACTTGTGGCACGGCCGTCATGGCTTTGGCCAACTCTGACAACGGTTTTCCCGTGCGCTTCATCAGCGAGAGAACTTGTAATGCCGAGAGTAACCCGTCACCGGTCGTATTATGATCCAGGAAAATGAAATGGCCCGACTGCTCCCCTCCGAAGTTGTACCCCTCAGCAGACATCCGTTCGAGCAAATATCTGTCACCGACGGCCGTCCGCGCCAGCGTAATACCCGCTTTCGTCATGGCAAGCTCCAGCCCGAAGTTGCTCATGACGGTCCCCACTACCGTTTGCTTCGCCAACTGGCCCTGACCATGAAGGTCCAGCGCCAACATCGCCATGATGTGATCCCCATCCACAACAGTCCCCTGTTCGCAGACGAAAATGGCGCGATCGGCGTCCCCGTCCAAGGCGACTCCAATATCGGCTCCCTGCGTACGGACGACCTGCTGCAGCAGTTGCGGGTGGACAGCCCCACAGCCGGCATTGATATTCATCCCGTCCGGTTTATCGCCGATTACCTCGACCTTCGCCCCGAGCTCACGCAGTACTTTCGGCGCAACCTTATAGGCAGCGCCATTCGCACAATCGACCACCACTTTGATCCCCTGAAAATCGAGCTCCTTCGGCAACGAGCGCTTGACGAACTCGATATACCGCCCTTCGGCATCATCGATTCGATAGGCCTTCCCAATGGCATCGGCCGTCGGGCGAAGGTGGGCAATCTCATTCGAGACGATCAATTCCTCAATACGCGCTTCCATCTCATCGGGCAATTTCAATCCATCGCTGGAGAAAAACTTGATGCCATTGTCCTGATAGGGATTGTGCGAAGCCGAGATCATCACCCCTGCATCGGCGCGGAGACTCCTCGTCAAGAACGCGATCGCCGGAGTCGGCATGGGACCGACCACCAACACATCGACACCCATCGAGCAAATCCCAGAGATTAACGCCGACTCCAACATATAGCCGGAGATACGCGTGTCTTTGCCGATCACGATCTGATGCCGTCCCGCTCGTCGCATAAACAAATGTGCCGCAGCCCGCCCAA
>VFKF01000213.1 GCA_009885705.1 Nitrospira sp.
ATCTTCTGCTGTGTCGGGCTCCACAACATCGGTAATCCGCTAAATGGATCGTAATAGGACGAGCCGACTTCCGCGAGTCGATTCGGCACGTTGGTTTGTGCGCTCGGGCGCCGCAAGACGACCTGTAATGAGGCAAGCCGCAGCCTGGCATCGGTCTCCTTCAGCTGATAGTGGAAGGGGGCCCAGTCAGGCTCGAATGGAGCGGTATTGATGAGGCGTTCAGCCATGCCGTGGCGTACGGTCCCGGACAGCTCCCGGAGTGTGGGCAAGGTCGTCTGTCCAGCTTCCGTTGCATGGATGATCGCATCGTAGTAGGTCGCGTATATTTCCCAGGTCTCTCTGGTCTGTAACGGGATTCCGACCAACGATCGTCCACGTGGATGTGCGATCCGTTCAAAGGCCAGTTCCGGTAGCCGGGCGGCGCCTGCCAGCCACTGTTGGGGTGTCAGGAGAGATTCGGACGGCCGTTTCGTGATGAATGTCCCGGCACGATCGGCCTGGACGCCAAGTGTAAATTGATGTTGCAGCGGCCAGCGGAGCGACGACTCGGTTGCCGTCAGTGGGGGCGCGATGTTGGGAGTCATCGCCAAGACGGTTTTGTCGACGGTTGCTTGCGACAATAAGGTCGAGAGCAGGTGGAGATCGTCGGTGATGACGATTTGCGCCATGACTTTGGTGGCGATGGTGGTGGCATCTCGAAGGACATGCCGCCACATACGAAGGTCTTGCGTCATCCGGTGCATGCCCAGGACTGTTTGGCGGGAAAATCCGTCGGCGATATAGAGGCGATGGGCGAGGAATATTTCGGCAAAGCGAGGTGTCGCGTTGTGCGCGAACCCCATGTCTTCGAACGGCATCGAGAGCCATCGCTCGTATCGTGTCAACAAGGTTCGGTCGCGTCCGGTCATCTGGTGGAACCATGCCTGCATATTTCTGAATTCACTCATTGGGCTCTCGGCGTTCCAGACAGGTAGGATTTGTTCGGCAGAGAGATTAATCTGCAGTTCTGCCCGTCCAGGCTTCTCGTAGTTGAAGTCGCTGTTGCTGGGCGCGGCGTTGGTTTCAATCCATATTTCATGACCCGTTTTGGCGGGATCGAGCGTCGCCGCTGAGGCAAACCCGAGCAAATAGAAATAGCCATTCTCGTAGGGGCCGACGAGACGCTGTTGCGGCGGTTCCAGGAGGCGAGTAAAGGCGGGGCTGGGCGGTTGCCCTTTCGAGGACCAGATCAGGCCTGAAATTTGGAAGAAGGCCCAGAGGATGAGCACGCCAATGATCAGGTGTTTCATAGATACGTAAGTAGAAGTTGCTTGTTGGGCCGGTTATTCATCGGAGCTGCTCTGTACAGTGGGATCGCCATGCAGGACAGAGGTGAGCAAGGGCTATGCCGGAAGGCGGTCCGAAAAACCTCGGTCTTTTGCTCTCTTTGTCAGAGACTTCGGATCGGCGAGATGTCAGACGATAAGGAGGGGAGTGACGAACGGACATTATTGAACTTGACAACCTTCTTCCTTGTCTCCTAGAGTGCCCTCCACATTGTGACTCCTGGGTCAGGGAAGAGGGTGCGAGTCCCTCGCGGTCCCGCCGCTGTAAATGGGGACGAAACCCGTAAATGCCACTGGGAATACAGTGATCGGTGATGAGTGACGAGTGATGTGTTACGAGCGGTTGCAAGCTGCTCTACCTATCACCCCTCACGCATCACACATCACTCAAGCCTGGGAAGGTACGGGGAGTAGGGTGAACCATAAGCCAGAAGACCTCCCAGGATAGTTGACCGACGTTCCCTCGTGGGCTGGGGAATTGGCGAGGATGAGTTGCGGGAGCAATCCTCAGGGTCTGTCAGGCCTTGGGGATTTTTTATTTGCGCACCGCTGCATGGCATGGTCGATGGTGGGCTGGATTCTTGACGAGTATGGGCATACTCGTCCTGGCGATGACCGCCTTCGCGACTGCAGACGATGGGACCTCGGGTATGGCACGTCGACAGCAGGGAATCCTCACCGGCATGCCGTTTATGGCGAACGTCTCGGCACGCGCCTATGTCGACGATGCGGGGCGCCGCATGTATTTCGCCACACCTCCCGCGCGAATCGTCTCGCTGGCGCCCAGCATTACGGAAATGCTCTTTGCCATGGAGGCGGGGGAGCAGCTCGTCGGCGTCACAGACTTTTGCGACTATCCTCCCGAGGCTCTTAAAAAGCCGAAAGTCGGCTACTCCAATCCAAACTTGGAAACGCTGGTGGCGCTCCAGCCCGATCTGGTCGTGGCACCCAACCATTTTCTCAAGCCCGATATCATCGTCAAGCTCGAACAGCTGAAGATCCCCGTCTTTATCTTGGCAGACAAGAACGTCGAGGGGATCTTCGTGCACATTCAAACGCTCGGACGGATTGTCGGACATTCGGCAAAAGCCGATACGGTCGCGATGCAGCTTCGGCATCAGGTCGCTGCGATCCAACAGCGCGTTCAGGGAGTGGCTCCAGTGCGGATGCTCTATGTGTTGAACAGCCAGCCTCTGATCACTGTCGGGCCTGGCAGTTTCATCGACCAGCTGATTGGAATGGCCGGAGGCGTCAATGTCGCGGCCAAGAGCGTCACGCCCTATCCGCGGCTCAGTATGGAGTCTGTGCTCCAAGAAGATCCGGAAGTGCTGGTCTTTCCCGTCGGCAAAGCGGAAGGCATCTCGGAGAGCGAGCAGCAGGCCTGGCGCCAATGGTCGACGATGACGGCGGTGAAGCGCAACCGGCTCCATCAGATTTCCGCCGATTGGCTGAACCGGCCCGGTCCGCGCATCGCGCAGGGACTGGAAGCGCTTGTCGCCATCTTACATCCTGACCGTCTGTCGGATGGCCGAGTGGAACGGTAACGCATGCAACCTATGGCAGATGTGGCGTCATCATGGGCGCAGGCCGGCGCGGTGTTGACCGTCCAGCGATGGATGGTGGTGATCGGTGGACTGTTGCTGGCGAGCCTGGCAGTCTTGTTGCTCTGTCTCCAATTCGGCGCCACCTCGTTCGGCATGGGCACGGTGGTGACGTCGATCGCGCGCCTGTTGCGTGGAGACGAGGCCGGTTCTTCCAGTCTAGCCACGTCCGAGATCATCATGGTGCAGATTCGTTTCCCGCGTGTGCTCATGGGGTTTCTCGTGGGGGCCAGTCTGGCGGCGGTGGGTGTGACGCTTCAAGCTCTGCTCAGAAATCCGTTAGCCGATCCCTATGTGTTGGGCGTCTCGAGCGGATCGGCTTTGGGCGTCTCGGTCGCCATTTTGTTCGGCATCGGCTCCACCTTCATGCTGTTGCCGGTGCTTCCGCTCTTTGGATTTGCCGGAGCCCTCTTGGCACTGGTGCTGATCTATCGGCTGGCGCAGTCAAAAGGCCGGCTGCCGGTTCATAGCCTGCTGCTGGCCGGCGTGATTCTGAATGCCATTCTGACGGCCTTTATTATGTTCATTACGTCGATTATGGAGCCAAATCGTTCGGCTGGACTGATGGCCTGGTTGATGGGATCGTTGACTGCGCCGGGGTATCCGGCATTGGGCGTCTTTTTGATATACGTGGTGTTCGTCCTTGGGATCCTCATGAACAAGGCCCAGTCGCTCAATGTGCTCACGTTGGGCGAAGAAACAGCTCGTTCACTGGGCGTTGAGACCGAGGGGGTGAAGAAACAGCTCTTTGTGCTCACGGCACTCCTGACCGGCGCGATTGTGTCGGTGAGCGGCATGATCGGGTTCGTCGGGATGGTGGTTCCTCATGCGGTGCGCCTGCTCATCGGATCGGACCATCGGCTGTTGCTGCCTGCGTCGGCGTTAGTCGGGGGCATGTTTCTCTCCCTGGCCGATACGATCGCCAGGACGATCATGGCTCCTGCAGAAATACCGGTGGGTATTGTAACGGCGCTCGCGGGGGGACCGTTCTTTCTCTATCTCCTCCTCTGGCGAAAAGATCGGATGTTGTGAGATGACGACGGGACAGATCGAAGTCACACATTCCAGATTGTTTGCGGGGAGTCCTGCCATCGAAGTTCTCGGACTGGCGTTTCAATACCGCACCTCGGAAGGGCGAGGGAGAATGTGGACGCTCGATCATCTCTCCTTCCACGTCGATACCGGCGAGATCCTGGGTATCGTGGGACCCAACGGGTCCGGGAAGACCTCGCTCTTGAAAGTGTTGTCCGGCCTCTTGCCGGCAGGCGAAGGCGATGTGAGGCTGGGCGGTCTCTCTCTGCGAACACGGAGTCAAACCGATATCGCCCGTGTGGTTGCGGTCGTGCCGCAGGAATATGCACAGGTCTTCCCGTTTACGGTGGCCGAGACCGTCTTGATGGGACGGTTTCCCCATCGGACGACTCGCTGGTGGAGTTTGGGTATCGGAGATGAGACCGCAAACGATCTCGCCTGCGCCCACCAGTCCATGGTCGACACCGATGTGCTCTCGCTGGCCGACCGATTGGTCTCGGACTTATCCGGCGGAGAACGGCAACGTGTCATGATCGCGCGAGCGCTCGCTCAAGAGCCGAAGATCCTTCTTCTTGACGAGCCCACCGCGTTTCTCGATATCAACCACCAGATCGAGATTTGTTCGCTCATCGAGCGACTCAGGGCCGAGCGACGGTTGACGGTGGTGCTGGTGTCGCACGATCTGAATGTCGCGAGTCAGTATTGCGATCGGGTCTTGATGCTCAAGGACGGCGCGCTCTGCCGTATCGGTTCGCCGGAGGAGACCATTCGTCCTGACGTGCTTCGGATGGTGTATGGCTGTGACGTGGTGGTCGACGCCCATCCTCAAACGGGCAGGCCACGCGTGACGATGCCGATGACTGGGGTTCTTCAGTAGAAGACAGCCAGGGTCCTGTCCCCGGCCCGGCTGTGCGTAATAAGGGGGACGGTCTATTTTCCATTTAAGAAAGGGCGTTTTGGAGAAGCGACGCGGGTGACGGGGAAGATGGTGCAAATCCATCACGGTGCCGCCACTGTAAGCGGGGAGTAATTCTGCATCGAGCCACTGTCTCGGGACGGTGATGAGTGATCAGTGATGAGTAATGGGTGGGAGTAGATCAGCCTATTCCGAACCGATCACTCTTCACACATCACTCATCACAGTGAGATGGGAAGGCGCAGACACACGACGATCCGCAAGTCAGGATACCCATTCCGCAGTTGATTCGACTCAACCCTTCGAGCACAAGGGAGATCGTTATGATGTGGTTTCTTCGTTCTAGTCGTGTGTGGTGGTGTCTGTTTTCTCTGTTTGCCGTAAGCCCTCCCGTCTATGCTGCCCCGGACATCGAAGTGGCTTCAGCCGATCAAATGGACACCATTGAGACGCGGGAAGTCGTGGTGAGTGCGACCAAGACCCCTGTTCCTGTCACTCAACTCACCAGCGCAGTCGAGATCATCACGGGAGAAGAACTCCAACAGCGGCAAGTCAAGACGGTTGCGGATGCGCTTCGCCTCAGCCAGGGACTCACGGTGTTCTCGAACGGCGGGCCAGGTACCAATACGAGCGTGCGCATTCGAGGGAGCAACTCCGATCAAGTCTTAGTGCTCATCGATGGCGCGATCATGAACAGCGCGACCACGGGCAGTTTCAATTTCGCGAACCTGACCACTGACAATATTGACCGCATCGAAATACTTCGCGGCGCCCAAAGTATGTTGTGGGGCGCGGACGCGATGGGTGGCGTGATTCATATCACCACCAAGAGGGGCGCTGGCGCTCCGTCGGCCAGCGCGTTCTTCGAATACGGATCGTTCTCGTCCATCCGAGAAGGCGGCCAGGTTTCAGGTAAAACAGGAATTGTCGACTACAGCGCGGCGATCTCACGGTGGGACTATACCGGATTTTCCTCGGTCAACTATCGCCGTGGAGCATCAGAGAAAGATGGATTCCATAACTGGCAAACCTCAGCGCGCCTGGGTGTGGCCCTACCTCATGAGGGACGGCTCGATTTCAATTTTCGGCTGTTACAGGGGCGTGTCAACATCGACGAGGGTTCTTCCCCTGGGTTCGACACGTTGGGAGCGTTCACCAACAGCCAACAGTTTGTATACAGTGCGGCCTATACCCAGCCGATCACGACCTGGTGGAACCAAGTCCTCACGGTGTCTCGCCAAAGAGAGGAGTCAGAGTCTTCTTCGGGAACGACACGGCGCAATGTGCAAACTGGGGTGGTGTCCACTCCATTTCTCTTTCGATCACAGATCGACACGTTGGCCAATCGAGTCGAGTGGCAGCACAATTTCCAAATCGCTAAGCCATTACTCCTCAGTGCCGGATATCAGTTCCGTGACCAACAGGGCGAGAACCGCGACCTCCTGACGAACAACTTGACGATAGGCAACAAGATCATTTCTAGCCATGCCGGTTTTGCCCAAGCCCAACTCAATCTTTGGGAGCGAGTGTTTGCGACAGCAGGCGTGCGTCAGGATGAGTACAACGTCTTCGGTGGCGCGACAACCTATCGGACAACCGCCGGATACCTCCATCAAGAGACCGGGACCAAGATCCGGAGCAGTTATGCGACAGGGTTTCGCGCTCCCACGCTCAATCAATTGTATTTTCCAAATTTTGGAAAGGCGGATTTGAAGCCTGAGCGAAGTCAGAGTATGGATATCGGGGTGGACCAGTATCTGTTCGACAATCGGCTGACCCTGAGCGGGGGACATTTCTGGAACCGTTACCGTGACATGATTGTGTCTCAGCAGAGCGCAGATGTCTGCGGGGCTGGAGCGTTCGGCCCAAATTTTTGCGCACAAAATGTTGGCTTGGTGAGCACGAAGGGATGGGAGGCGAGTGTGAAGTATGCCGTGGTCAGAGATATGCCCTTGATCAAGAGCTTGGACGTGCAGGCTCAGTATACCAATACGCTGACCAGGAACCTGGTGCAGCAGCCTGGCAATCGAGCGCCTCGTATGCCGGTCGATCAATGGAGCATGATCGTTAGTTATCAGCCGATCGATCCGGTCAGGGTGAACCTCGAAGGCCGTTATGTGGGCTCACGATTCGATGACGTCAATAATCAGCGGAAGATGCGTGCCTTCGATGTGTGGAATCTCTCCGCCACCTATGATGTGACGAGTCGTGTGCAGACGTATGTGCGTGCCGATAATCTCTTCAATGAGAAGTATGAAGAGATTCAGTTTTACGGTAC
>VFKF01000218.1 GCA_009885705.1 Nitrospira sp.
AGAAGCTCGAGGATGGCACCATTAAGATCGTCCCGAAGATCGAGCTGACGACGGATGAGAAGTGCGAGAAATGCAGCAGTCCGATGGTGGTGAAGACCGGGCGATTTGGCAAGTTCATTGCCTGCTCTGCGTACCCGGAATGTAAGACGACCAAGCCGCTTGCGCTGGGCGTGAAATGCCCACAGCCCGGCTGCGGTGGCGATCTTGTGCAGAAGCGCACCAAGAAGGGCGCGCGGGCATTTTTTGCCTGCAGCAAATATCCGGCATGCGAATATGCCATGTGGGATCGTCCGATCAACAAGGCCTGCCCGACCTGCAGCGCCCCGTTCCTCATTGAAAAAGTGACGAAGCAAGTCGGGCGAAGCGTCCAATGCCGCGACGAAGCCTGCGGTTATCGCGAGGCCGGGTAAGCCTCGTTTACGCCATTTCGATCAACTGCTATTGTCTTGCCTCTTTCTTCGCCTCCTCGATTGAATCGACGGTGAACGTGCATGTCGTCGGTGCAGGCTGATCGACGGCCTTGTCTCCTGTCGCTCGGTTGACGAACGGTCAGCCGGTGCCGATAATGAACCTATGTGTTCTGCATGAGCCTTCGGCTCGGATGACCCACTTGTGCGCCCCTAACGATGAGGGCCAATCCAACGTAAGAAAGGGGAGAATCCATGAAAGCAAAAGAGGGTGTCGTCAATGTTCTGAATAAGGTGCTGACCGCAGATCTGACCGCGATCAATCAATATTTCGTCCATGCCAAGATGTGTGAGAACTGGGGCTATGAGCGGCTCCAGCATAAAGTGCGTGAGCGCAGCATCGACGAGATGAAGGATGCCGATGAACTCATCGGGCATATCCTCTATCTGGAGGGTGTGCCGAACGTGCAACGCATGAATGCCGTTCAGGTGGGGGAAACGGTTCCTGAGCAGCTCAAGCTCGATCTCAAGGCTGAGCAGGAAATGCTGACATTGCTGAACGAAGGCATCGTCCATTGCACGAAGGTCCTGGATTTCACGACCCGCCATATGTTCGAAGATATGGCAAAAGACGTCGATGTACATATCGACTGGATCGAAACGCAGATGGAAACGATCAAGCAGGTCGGCCTGGAGAACTATCTCGCCGAACAGATCAAGAAAGAGAGCTGAGGGCGGCCATGAAAGCCAAAGAAGGCGTCGTCGAGTTTCTCAATCAGATCTTGAAGTCGGAGCTGACCGCCGTACATCAATACCTGCTGCATGCGGCCATGTGCAAGAATTGGGGTTATGAGCGGCTGCATGAACACTTCAGCCATTTGGCGCAAGAGGAAGTCAGTCATTCCTCCGGCCTGATCGATCACATCCTCTATCTGGACGGGATTCCGGATGTTGAGCATCTCGATCAGGTGGGGGCGGGGCGCACGGTGAAGGACCTATTCAAGGCAGACCTGGGGTTTGAACGTGAAGATGTCGAGTCCCTCCGCAAAGCCATTGTCCATTGCGTGAAGGTTGGAGATTTCACCACCCGCCACTTGATGGAAGACATGGTGATCGACTCGGAAGAGCATGTCGATTGGTTTGAGACCCAGCTCCGGGCGATCGATCAAGTGGGACTCGACCGGTATCTCGCCGAGCAGATCAAGAAGTAGCTGCGCGCTTCGTTTGTTCTCCACTAGCTGGCACAATTCTATATTTCTGCATGAAAGAGAGGGCGGGGGGTCTCAGGAGGACGTGAGGACCCCAGCCCGTGAAGTGGGAGGGCACAACTCCCACTCCGTTGCCGGTGTGTCGGGCACCGGCCACGGTGCTTCGCAATAGATCTCGGTTACTCTTGCACGATGCTCCTCGGCATGCCGTTCAAAGACCTCACGAATACCTCCACCAACTCAGAGTCGAATTGACTGCCTGCAGAAACGCAAATCATTCGTAACGCAACGGTCTGGCGCTGTGAGAGGCAGCAGACGTTCGGCACATGAATAGCGTCGAAGGCGTCGGCGATCGAAAGAATCCTGGCTCCAAGCGGAATGAATCGACCCCTGATGCCATAGGGGTACCCGGAGCCGTCCCATCGTTCATGGTGATGTGCAATGAGCACGGAGGCCTCACTCAAGAATGAGAACGGTTCAAGGAGCATCGCTCCCAGCCGGGAATGGTTCTGAATGGCGATGTAGGATTCTGGCTCAAGTGGGTCCTGGATTTCTGCGAGGTGGGACGGGAGCATCAGGAGCCCGATGTCATGCAGCAATGCGGCGAGCTTGAGCTGGTGCAACGCGTCGGGAGTCAGGCCTGCGGCTTGTCCGATCAACAGAGTGATCGCAGCGGTGCGGCGCCCGTGGCCTGCCTGCCAGGGAAGTGCCAGATCCAACTCCTGACTGACTTGCCGGACGAGAATGCTTTCAACGTCACGGCGCGATGCGAGAGGGAGCCGGAGCCGGTCGATCTTGTTGAGCATGGCCTGTATCGTGAGGATGCCAGGGTGGACATGTTCACAGATTCGCTGTTCCATCGTCGTTTCTCCATGAAAAACACAAAGCCCAAGACCACTCTCGTGATCTTGGGCTCTGGGTGAAAAACCTCTGGCCGAGATAGGTTGTGCGTACGCTGCTACCCGGTCATGTCGGGTCAGGGCGTTTGCCGGACATGAGCGGCTGTTTCAAAATCCACATTTCATAGAGGGGAATCCACATCATGATGAGAAAGGTCACCATCATGAGCGTATCGCCGGTCAGCATGGTCAACACGAAGATAGGTGAGACATAGCTGATGAGCCAAGGAGACAGGAGATCGAGCCCCACGCCGGCGAAGGACAGCCATGAGAGCCATACTTTCATGGCGGGGCTGGCATTGGTCAGAAACAGGACATGGACGAGAATCATGAATACCACCGGCATGGTAAATAAATGGAAGTGGGTGATCTCGGCCAATTCACGGAACGACATCGGTTCGCCGAAGGTGGCGTCCGATCCGCGGTAATGGTCGGCAATGCCCTGAGGAGATAAGCTCGTCATGCTATGGGCCCAAAAGAATGAAAATAAAAATCCGATCAACATCAGCAGTAAGAACTGCGTGTAGAGCATTCTGATGTGGCGGTCTGAGTCACGAAGTTTGAATCGCTGATTGAAATTTTTCATAGTGGGACGCGCGGTCCTCTTCTGCTAGTTGCCGAAAATCGATGTGAAAAATCCCTTGTCACTCTTGCGGGATGCGACCGTATCGCTGCCCAATCCTGCCGGTTTCAAATAAAACTCATCCACGAGGACGAGGACTCGCTTGACGCCGGCGCTCATGGAGCGCACGGACATGGTCGCCCCGCTGATGTTGATGATGTCTTTATTGATCCGAATCGGGTCCACTACCGTTTTGCCGTCGTACTGAGCGTTGAAGCGTTTCTTGCCGACCTCGCTTCCTTTGGCGTCCCGAAATACGAGGAGTTCCACATCGGTGCAGGTACCCTTGGCATCGACTCCGACCATGTAGGTCATGGGCTTATATTTACCGATAGTATTGTGCACCATGGCATAGCCGTCGATCTTGTCGCCGGTTTGGCCGATGTAGAGTTCGAACGAATCTTCGGGAAACTTCCATCCGATCCGCTGTTCGATCAGCTCTTTTTTTTCTGCGGTGAGCCGGATCAGTTCCTTGCGAACCTGTTGAGATTTAGGCAGCACAGTTTTCAGAGCGTCTTCTTCCGTCATAAACTCTTCGTATTTAAAGTCGTCTTCTGTGACGTAGCGGCGCAGTTCGCTGTCCCAGATACGTTCGGCGGCTGATGCCTCGGGGGTGAGCAGCAACCCTGTCGAGAACAGAAGAGCTGAGAGTGTTACGAGAGCGAACATTTGTGCTCCTTGAGTTTGGTGTCCAGGCGGCTTTGGACATCGCGCATGACATCGTCCGACGGGTCTGTGGAGGCCCAGCCAAAGAGGCGGGATCCTCCCCGGAACGCCCACCGTTGCCGTTCCTCTACGAAGCTGATTTTCGTCACGTCGTCGAGCCGTTTGACCGAAAGCGTAATACGGGACCGATCTTTGCTGTCCCCCACGTTGCGTTGGAGGGCACCAAAGGTCCGTCCCGGCATCGGGATTTCCAGCCAGCCGGTCACGATCATACCGGCATCCTTATCCTGCGTGTTGATCGCACGATCTTTCACGGCCTCAAGGGCGGCCTCCCAGGCATGGTCGTAACTGCAGACTGCAAATCGCTGCTGCATGTCGCTCATGGAGGCACAGGCTGCCAGGAGG
The DNA here is from genome assembly GCA_009885705.1 of Nitrospira sp. Taxonomy (GTDB): domain Bacteria; phylum Nitrospirota; class Nitrospiria; order Nitrospirales; family Nitrospiraceae; genus Palsa-1315. The sequence goes on from VFKF01000218.1 coordinate 4,208, forward strand.
CCGGTCATGATGAGGAGGCAGAGCTGAATAAAATACATGAAAAATCCAATCCTGTCTGGTGTCCCCCTCCAGATCGGCGGGGGACACCAACGATATTTAGAAGTAGGTGGCTGCTTGAATTAAGAACCCGTTACCATTCATCGGGCTATTTGATGTGCCCAGGTCTCCAGCATTGACCAGGCCTAACGCATTTTTCTGGGTATTGAATTGCCAGTCGAACTTGAACACGGTGTCTTCAATCGGCCTGAAGTTCAGACCGAGCGTCAACCGTTCCAACTCTCGTCGATGTCCCACCGTATTCGGCGCCAGCCTGGTGCGATTGTCGGTATCGGTATCGACCTGTTCCCAGCGTACAACTGCCGTGAAGGTTGAGGCATCAGAGAAATGGCTGGGGGCCCACTTCTTCAGGAAGTCCGGCATGAAATGGTAGTTTCCTTGAATGTAGTAGCCCTGCATGCCGGCTGGCCCGATACCGTTACCGGTCTGTCCTGTGGCGTTGTTGTTGCTGATTCTGGACCAGGCGGACTCGCCGATCACTTCGAAGGGGCCCTTCTGGAGAGTCCAGTCGAGCGCGAAGATGCTGATTCTTCCGGTTCCGATGGCCCCGGCGGAGGGCTTGTACGCACCATGATAACCGGACCCTGCCACTTCAATCCCGAGCATCGGGCTGAAGGCAAGGCGACCGACGACGGCCTTGTTGTCGTCGCGATCCCGAGAGACGCTTCCTCGCGCGCCTCGCACTCCCAAGTCGGTGATGGCGCCTGCAGTCTGGCTCATGCCGTTGACCGCATAGACTTCATAGTCCAATTTGGACTGGGAAGAAGGATAGAGTGTACCGTAAATGCCAGCGCCTGCTTCGAACCAGGTGCTGGGGATGATGATTCTAGAGACCATGGGACGATCCACGAGATCGTTCAAGGGTGAATCGTGCAGCAGGTTGAACTTGCCGACCGGCATCAGGAGGATACCAGCACGGAGGTTGACAGCCTCGTGGACCAGGTAGTCGATTTGCGCGAACTCGATCTGCATCGAGCCGTCGCCGAACGTATTGCCTGTGCCAGTTGCTGAATTGCCAACTTGCGGTGCATTGGTTCCACCCCGTTCGATTTCGATTTCCGTGGCGAACTTGATATGGTCGGTGATGTCCGCATAGATGAAGGGCACCAGCCTCTGCTGACCGAAACTATGGCGGCTGGGATTGTCCAGGTTCTGACGGGACAGGTTGTTGTACATGACGTCGGCGTAGCCACCGACTGTGGCTTTCGGGGCGCTCAAGAAGGGTTTGGCATAGATCAGTTTTCCTGACCCGGTTGAACCGAAGCCGAGGGCGACCTTTTCTTCTCCCTTCCGCTCGACCCTGATATCGGTCATTGGTCCGGTCGCGGTGGGGTATTGGACGGCACCTGGCTGACCTTCTTTCTTTTCCATGGCTCGTTCCATGGGACTTTCTCGGCGTTCATGTTCCTGCATCCGTTTGTTGACGGCTTCGTCGACGAGCTTCTTAATGTCCTCCGGGGTCATGTTCTCTGCCAACGCCGGCATGACCGGCAAGCTGGCGATGATAAGAGCCCCGAGGATTGACCGGATCTTCATCGGTATCCTCCACGGTGAGTAGGGTTGTGGTCTGACTCGGGACTCGGCGGTCTCTGGTCGTGTTGATGTTCCATAGTGACAGTTCGCACGAGACGATGAACGAAAGCCTCCTTTCATGATGCGGTACTGGACGGGAGATCCGTCCAGCCCTCTATGGCGGTGAAGGGGATGACGACAATCCGTTTGCAACGTTTGCATTTCAGTTCGAGGCCCTGTCCCCGTACCTTAGCGATGAGTTGTCCGCACTCGCAGCGAGTTTCATCGCTGTGACGGGCGTCCGATGCAGGAGCGTTTGTTGTAACCATTGTGATTGTCCGCCGTCTAAATGAAATTGAGAACGATTATTAATATCCTGACAGGGCCTCGATTGTCAAGGGGGGCGGGCACACGATTTTTGGAGGGTGAAACGCATGCTTTCCTGCGGGAGATTGCCTATAATTCTGCCATGATGGCTCAGTGGCTGTCGGGTGAGTCGGGGCTCTCGGCGCTCGTTGGTTGACTCAGGATTCGGTGAGGCGAAGCCGTATTCGTGGCTCTCCTTGCGATCGTTTACGGGATGTCAGGTAGGAGGCTGCTCATGTCTATGGTTCGAATAATTACATCCTCATGCTGTCTCTGCCTCGTTCTGATGATGGGATTCGGGTGCGTTGGGCTGTCGCCTGATTCTTCTTCCGTGGTGGTAAAGCGAACGCAGATGCTTATGGGAACGCTGGTTTCCATTACGGCTGTGGCGCCAACCGATCAGGCCGCGCACAGGGCAATCAATGCGGGTTTCCAAGAAGTGAAGCGGCTTGAGCAACTCTTGAGTACCTGGATCCCAAGCAGCGAGCTTTCGCTCGTAAACGCCTCGGCGGGAATCAGGCCGGTCCCTGTCAGTCTTGAGACCTGGGAGGTTGTCCAGCGTGCGAAGCAGGCAGCAGGCGTAACAGGGGGTGGATTCAATATTGCCATCGGTCCGGCCGTCGATGCCTGGCGTGTGACCGAAGGCCAACGGATACCGACAGAGACGGAGTTGAATGCCCTCCGTCCTTTGCTGGA
>VFKF01000279.1 GCA_009885705.1 Nitrospira sp.
TCCTCAACGGGGACCCGGCCGCCTCACCGACTCGGCGGCGCGCACAAACGTGGTGCTCCTTATTCGTCGCACCGTGCGCCCCCGAGGGTACGCCTCCGGCTTCGACTCGCCTGCGGCCTTGCTGGACGGCCTTTTTGAGCATCCTTCGGGTAAATCTTCCTGTAGGCGTACAGATTCCTCTGAGCAGCCTATTAAAATATTTTCCGGTACTGCTTCGAGTGCACGCCAGACTCATCCGCAAAGCCGAGGGAAGCGCTGTCGGGATTGCTGGTGTTGTTGAGATCGATTCGATAATGCCCGCGGATTTGTTCCATCGCCACTTCAAATGGAACGGCTTGGGGGTAGAGGTCGCCAGGGGCATGCGCGCCTCTGGTCAGGGTGCGGATCACGTCGGCCTTTGCATATTGGGCATCGGAGACAATGTAGATGTCGGCGACGGCATGGTCTCCGAGTGTGTGGCCGGCTGTGGTCGCGGGGAGGAGTTCGGTCAAGGTGCCGGCGAGCCGGTCCTGTTTAAATCGCTTTAAGAGTCCGGCCACTTGGCTCTCGGTCGCTTCCGGGGGGACGGTGAGGCTGATCGCATTCATGTCCGGGACAGTGGTGTGGACTTTGAACAGCACCGGCGCCGCTTCGGGATCTTCGATGATCGGTCCGGCTGGTCCTTCTGTCCCGGCGGCTTGCTTGTTTTTTGAGCTCGGCACGATCAGGGCCACAAAGAGCCAAATGCCGAACAAAATGCTGAAGATGACGATCAACGGGTGGATTCCGGCACGTTTGCCTTCTTCGTAGGGATGCTGTTCATCGCTCATGGCGGCGGTCCTCAGTATGGGTCGCAGATTTCTGTCGTTTGGCTTCGTTCCACAGTCGGTCCATTTCTTCGAACGAAAGGTCTCCAACCGTTCGGCTCGATGCGGTCGCCTGGGCTTCGATGAATTGGAATCGTTCGACGAATCGGTTGACGGCTTGGCGCAGAGCATCCTCGGGGTTCACTTTGATAAAGCGGCCGAGGTTCACGAGCGAA
>VFKF01000111.1 GCA_009885705.1 Nitrospira sp.
AATGATCCGCCGCGCGATCCACGCCATCTTCGCTTCGTGACGCCCAGTGAGACGGCCGGGCATATCGGGCCGGAAGGTGTCTATGTGAGCAGCGAAAGCCACTGGTATCCGGATGTGCCGGAATCGCTCAGCACCTATACGTTGCTGGTCGCCGTGCCAACGGGATGGACCTCCGTGACCCAGGGAAAGGCCGGTGACGCGCGTGCCTGTCCTGCTGGAACCTGCCGTGATCCTGGAATGGTGATGACAGAATGGACGGTGACGCAGCCGAGCGAAGCGCTCACGCTCGTGGCGAACAGATTCGTTGCCACGTTTCGCGACTGGACAGCCAAGACCGGTCAGAGGATTCAGCTCTCGACCTACCTCTTTCCCGACGATGCGCATTTGGCCGAGGAATATCTCGAGGCCACCGCGCGGTATCTGGAGGCCTATATTCCGCTGCTGGGCCCCTATCCTTTTGAGAAGTTCGCCGTGGTGGAGAATTTTTTTGCGAGCGGGCTCGGCATGCCCTCGTTCACCCTGTTGGGGAGCGGCGTCATCAAGCGGCATTATGTGCAGCCCTATGCACTCGGCCACGAGATTGTGCATTCCTGGATCGGCAACGACCTGTTCAATCGAGTCGATCGCGGGAATTGGGTGGAGGGATTGACGACCTATCTGGCCAATTATTATTGGCACGAATTGATGGGAGATTCAGCGCAGGCACGGGATCAACGCCGTCTGATGGTGCAGGGGTACAACCTTCATGTCCCGCCGGAGCGGGACTATCCGGTCGCGCAATTCACGCACAAGCTGGATGAGCATGACAATGCCATCGGCTATCAAAAAGCCGCCATGCTGTTTCACCTCCTGCGCCAGGAGGTGGGAGATGAGACGTTCTGGCGGGCCCTGAAGAGCCTGGTGGGGCAGTACCGCGGAAGGCATGTGGAGTGGCGGGATCTCGAACGGGTCTTTGCAGAAGAGAGCCACCAGGATCTACGATGGTTTTTTGCGCAATGGGTGGAACAGGATGGGGCGCCCATGCTGGCGTTATCGGAGGCCGTAGCCAGTCCTGTTGCGGGGAAGAACGGACAGGCCTTTCAGCTTGAGGCCACGATCGTTCAATCGGGCAAGCCCTTTCGCCTCCCCCTTCAGTTGTTGCTTCGCATGGAGGGCGGCCGTGAGCAGGTCCTGACTGTGCCGCTGCGCGGGCCGCGCGAGACGGTTTCCATGACCCTGCCTGCTCGCCCGATCTCGATTGATCTCGATCCTGAGTTCATGGCCTTTCGACGGATCGACAGGCAATCGTTGCCACCGGGGCTCAATCACTATGTCACCGATCGGCGGCGCTCGGTGCTGATGGCCTTTACGGATGAGCCGGGGCATCCCTCTCCGTTTCGCGACGTGGTCGCGCGCATCGAAGGGCAAGAGCAGCAGAAGCCGATTGGCGAGCGAACGGTGATAGCTCCGATGGCGCAGGACGGGCTGTTGCCTCAGGAAGGTTCGGTGTTAGTATTGGGCGGCCCGGAATCCCGCGAGGGGATTCAATCGATCCTCGCCAAGCATTGCGGTGAGCGTGCGATGCTACATGACAAGGGCGTTACGGTGATGGGACGGACGCACGAAGGGTCTGGGCTGGCCCTGTTGGCCAGTTGTCACCGAGTCGACCGACCTGGCAGCGTCGTGACGGTGCTGTATGCGGCGACCCCTCAGGCTGTGG
>VFKF01000553.1 GCA_009885705.1 Nitrospira sp.
AAGAAGACGCCCTCACCCTGTACCGTTCGGCCGTACCACTAGGACTCCGTCCCGGATCGTGACAAGCACGGCAGACACGCGTGGATCAGCGGCAACCAGGCGATTCAGCTCTTGAATAGCCGCCGTCTTCTCATCCGGCGGGGGCTGTTTCAACACATCCCCGTCCCACAACACGTTGTCGATCAGGATGACGCCATTCGGTGACAACAAGTCCAGCGCCCGGCGGTAGTAATTCACATAATTCAGTTTGTCGGCATCGATGAAGATCAGATCGAACAGTCCCGTGAGCTGCCGCATCGTGTCGAGCGCAGGCCCCATGCGAATCTCGATCTTCTTGCCGAGGGGCGATCGCGCGAAATACTGGCGCGCGAGCGCGGCGGACTCTTCATCCACTTCGCACGTGACCACCGTTCCATCCGCCGGTAACACTTCCGCGAAACAGAGAGCGCTATAACCGGTGAACATGCCGAGCTCCAGCACCCGCCTGGCACCCACCAACTGCGCCATCATTTTGAGAAAGGCCCCTTCGAGCGGCCCCACGATCATCTGCGGAGACTCCATACGCCGCTGCGTCTCTTCCCGCAAGGCGCGGCAGAGGTCGGACTCCGGCATGGAATGGGCCTGGGCATAGGCTTCGATGTCGGCAGAGACGAGGCTCTTCATTGTTCGGGCTCACTCCTGGTTTGAAAACGGCTGGTTCGTTGCGTACACTGCCTCGAACGTGCAGATCGACGAGATCATACCATGACGATTCTTGGAGGAGACACCCTACCGTGAAGACCCTGAAGACTGTGGAAGCTTTGACGACCAAACTCCTAGAGATCCAGCGCATTAACAGTGCGGCCTCACTTCTCTCATGGGATCAAGAGACCTATATGCCGGCCGGCGGTGGAGAGGCCCGTGCCGAGCAGATTTCGACGCTCCAGGGCATCGCACACCAGAAGCTCGTCTCACCGGACATTGAACGCTTGCTCTCTGCCTGGATCGACCCACAAACCGGCGCCATCCAGGACAGCCCGGGAGATGCCTGGGACGAACCCTCGCGCTCCTTACTCCGTGAAGTGTGGCGGGACTATAGTCGCGCAAAAAAGCTCCCCTCCGATTTTGTGGTAACACTCAGCCGGGAATGTTCGCTGGCACAGCAAGTATGGGCCGAAGCGAAAAAGGCGAGCAACTTCGCCATGTTTCTTCCCAATCTCAAAACTATTCTGTCGCTCAAACGGCAGGAAGCCCAGTATCTCGGCTATACAGACTCGCCCTACGATGCGTTATTGGATATGTACGAACCAGGCTCGACGATTGCCGCGCTCCGCCCGCTGTTCGCACAGGTGAAGGCACGTCTCGTTCCGCTGCTGCAGAAGATTCAGACCAGTTCAGTGCAAGTCGACGATGCCGCACTCTTCCGCAGCTTCGACGTGACCCGACAGATGGAATTCGGCCGGCTCGTCTTGATGGCCATGGGTTACGACTTCGAGCGGGGACGCCTCGATCTGTCGGCCCATCCCTTCACGACCTCCTTTCACCCGACGGACGTGCGAGTCACGACGCGTGTCTTCGAACATGACCTGCAATCCTGCTTATTCAGCTGTATCCATGAAGGAGGCCATGGCCTGTACGACCAGGGACTCGATACGCGGTATTACGGGACGCCGCTTGGCGATTCAGTCTCGCTGGGCATTCATGAGAGCCAGTCGCGCATGTGGGAGA
>VFKF01000058.1 GCA_009885705.1 Nitrospira sp.
CCACCTGCTCTCCCCCAAAGAGATCGGCAGGCAGCCGATCTCGATCGATTCAGCCAGAACATCCAAGCATCGCCATTCCCCCTCTCGGCTGCCATCGATGCCCATTACCACAAGGCCGAAGCCACCTCCGTCGTCGAGACCGTGCGACATGCCAGAGCGGGAATACTCAAGAAATCCATCAAGAAGCTCCGCCGCCGCATTGAGGCCTGGCACGAAGACCTCGCAAAGGCCGAGAAGTACAAAACGTACGATCGCTACGGCGAACTCATCAAAGCGAATCTTGGTACCATCCGCAGAGGCCAGACCGACGTGACCGTGGTGGATTATTTTGATGAGACGCTCCCCAACCTGACGATCCCGCTCGACCAGACCAAAACTCCCCAGGGCAATATGGACGACTACTTCCGCAAACATCGAAAGCACCTGGCTGCACAGCGGGAGCTTCACCCACGGATCGCGGGGGGAGAACAAGAGCTGGAGGCGCTACAAGCAGAATTAACCGCCATCGAACAGGGAACCTGGCAGCCATCCGAGACCGCGCGTCCCAATATGCGAACCAGAACCCCTTCGCGGGCAAGAGGGGCCAAAGGCAAACAGGAGCCACGTCAGGGTCCGTTCCGGCGCTTCACCTCGTCAGACGGATTGGCGATCTATGTCGGAAAGAACGCCAGGGAAAACGACGAGCTGACGTTCGGCCTCGCCAAGAGCGACGACCTCTGGCTCCATGCTCGCGGCACCCCCGGCTCTCACGTCGTAGTGCGCCTGGAAAAAGGGAGCGATCCACCGCCCGAGACGATACGCGACGCCGCCACGCTGGCCCTGCTCTATAGCGATCTCAAGAAAAGCGGCAAAGGCGATGTGATCTATACCAGGCGCAAGTGGGTCAAGAAGGCGAAGGGCCAGGCGCCGGGTGCCGTGATCGTCACGCAGGAGAAATCCCTGCATGTGAGCCTGGAGAAGAAGCGGCTCGATGCACTCAAGGCCCGATCCGGTCAAGAGTAGCCGCACCGCGAGAAACCCTGACGGCCCCTTCCACGCCATCGCTGCATAAACCGAATATTCTCTCGCCATGGGTTCGGACCGGTACTATGCTGCTGATAAGGTCAACCCACTATGTCAGAGCCGCCACCCATCGAGACGCCATCCGCTCCCCAGACCATCCTGGTAGTCGATGACGAGTTGTCCCTCACAAAACTCTGCAAGAGGGTATTGGAAGAGGCCGGCTTTACGGTCCTCCATGCCGATGGCAGCTCGGACGCGCTCAAACTCTGTACGCAGCACGAAGGGTCTATCGATCTGTTGCTCACAGACCTGGTCCTGCCTCCCCCGGGCTTTCAATTGGCTTCAAGCACCAATCAATTTCCCCACGTGCATGGCCACGAGCTGGCCGTCCGCGCCATCCGCATACGGAAAGGGCTGCGAGTCATCCTCATGTCCGGCAATGTCGAACAGGAACTGGCAGGCTATGGAATACGCCGGGGGACCCTCCCGTTTATTCCCAAGCCGTTTGAGCCGAACGCCCTGGTCTCACTTGTGAGACAGACGCTTCACGCACCGGCGCCTTCGCTCGAAAGTCTGACGGAGAAACCTCCAGGACTTGTACGGCCCTCTGATGAGTGGGTCGGCTAACCAGCGTCTCACCGCAACAGACAGATTCTCTCTCATATCACGAATGAACATGGGGGCTGCCATTGGAATATGGCAGCCCCCATTGATTTTCATACGTGGCGAAACCTACGGATGTTCCGTCATGAACCATCCGGCGATTGAAAGCCGCCGCTGATCGCCCGCGACTTCATCCACCCGGCACACTCGGTGGAAACGGGGAACTGTAAACATCACGAGGGAACCTGGACGAGGCTCGATACAATGAGCCACCTCAAGCTCCGGCTGATCGGAATCATGCGCCTTCCGCTTCGCATAGATAATGAGCTCCCCGCCCCAATCCGACTTCCACTCGTCATGAAAATAGCTCACCAGGGCGATACGGCGCTTGGGCGCCGTCCCGCCCTGCATCTCATACCCTTGATCGGTATCGTCATGAGTCAGCAGGCAATCGCCAGCCGCGTAGGAGTAATAGCTGAATCCCACGTGCCGACCGGTGATATTCGGGAAGGACTCCATGTAGTCCTGAATGCAGGGCAACTGTAACCGCGACAGCAACCGCTGACCCTGGGCCCTGGCGATTTCCGCCTTCGCCCAGTTTCCCGAATTCGGGAAATCTTCTTTGACCTTCGGCAGATCCGTCAAACTCTTCCAGACCGCCTCATGCATGCCCTCACGGAAGAACTTCCGTTCGTCCGACGACCAAAAGTTTTCCACGACGAGAACGGGACTCTTGTGAAATGAAAATGACGATAAATCAGCTAACGATATGGATCTTGGTATTGTTGCTCCTTGAAAAGGCACACATTCCTCCTGAACAACGTGGTCGGACAGCGTCCAGAGTCGCCATCATATTTCACACAGTCATTCGGTTGATTCGTCAGCCCGGCCGCAAAAAAAGGGGCTGCTATCTCGACGATAACAGCCCCCAATGAGATTCGCGAGTTAGCGTTAGTAGCGATCGCGCTTGCCGCCGCCTGCGCCGCCCCGGCCACCGCCACCACCAAATCCGCCGCCACCGCCCGTACGAGGCTCCTGGGGACGAGCTTCATTGACGGTCAGGGTCCGGCCACCCATTTCCGCACCGTTGAGCGCGGCCACGGCTGCCTGTGCTTCCGCATCAGAAGACATCTCGACGAAGCCGAAGCCCCGTGACTGTCCCGTGAACTTGTCCGTAATGATCCGCGCTGACGCGACGGAACCATGCCGCCCGAACAGGTCACTCAACTCCTGCTCGGTCGCTGAATAGGGCAACCCACCGACATAGATCTTTGAACCCATCTGGGGTTCCTCCTTTGAGTATGATGATATTGTCTTGGGCTCGAGGGACGGGGGAAGGAGCGGGCCAAAGACGCAAAGGACGTGGCGACTTAGGTCTGACTTCCGACGAGATTCTCGGGCAAGGCAACATCGATGCTGCAGGCCTGTTTATTTCGCGCCACCTCACCGCCAGGCCCCTGCGAGAAGGTAATCGTAGGCTATCATAGGCCTCAAGAAAATGGCAATCGGGACAAGCGCCCCCGCCGAACTACTCCCCAATACGTACCAACAGGCCCCGCTCGCGGCACAACTCGAACATCCAATGAAACCCTGCAACGACCAGACCGAGAAGCACCAAATTCAAGCCGGTTGCCCATGCGAGATGAGCGATCGGTGAAACGGAGGCGTTCAGCACCGCGCGCATGCCTTCAAAGACATGGGCAGCCGGGTTCATCCAGGCAATGGCCTGCAGCCACCCAGGCAACACCTCCATCGGATAGAACACGCAGGAGATGGGTTGGAACAGGAACACCATGCTCCACGCTAAGACTTCCGCTTCCTGGCCGAACCGCATAATGAGGGCTGTGGTCAGGACTCCGATAATCCATCCTGTCATCACAAGATTCAAAACGAACGGAACCAGCCACATCCCGATCACAAAGATATTATAGGAGTAGAACAAACCCGCACAGACGACCATGACCACAGACACCGCGATCACCTTGAAAATGCTCATCACCATCGTCGCGGCCAGGAACTCGCTCGGCTTGAGCGGACTGGCAAACAAATTCATGAGATTTCGCGACCAAATCTCTTCCAGAAACGAAATCGTAATTCCCTGCTGGGCGCGGAACAACACATCCCAGAGGATCAAGGCTCCCAAAAAAAACGTGACCGCCCCAGGAATCTGCCCCTGGAACTTCATGAGGTAGACCGTAATGAACCCCCAGATAACCAGGTCCAGAAACGGCCAATAGAAAATTTCCATCATGCGCGGCAAACTCCGCCGGTACAAATACAAATGCCTCGCCACCAGCGCATGAATTCGATGGATCTTCATCCTTCCTCTTCCCCCCACTCCCAGGTTTGGCGCCATCGGAGGTGAAGGGGAGAGTCTCCCCTGCGCGCGTCCAACGAGGGCCTTCTGAGGCCGCGCGTTGCGCGAGCACAGAGACTCTCCCCTTCGCCTCCTACTCTTCCCGCGCCAACTTCACGAATACTTCCTCCAAATCCGCCTGCCCGAACCGCGCCACGATCTCCTGCGCCGTCCCCTCCGCCACAATTTTCCCTCGCTGG
>VFKF01000237.1 GCA_009885705.1 Nitrospira sp.
AATTGCTGAACGCTGCGAAGAAGGGCGATCAGAAGGCCATTGGCAAGCTCTTAGAGCTGTATCAAGTGCGGATTCATAGTGGAGACATGGTTCAGAAACTGAATAAGACGTCCGCCACGCACAAACTCCAGGCTCAGCTCGCTGAAGGGAAGCCTGTCAAGGGTGGCGGCGGGAGCCATGGTAAGAAGACTGCACCAACGAAGCCCGCTCCAGTAAAGGCCGCACCGGCGAAAGTGGCTGTGAAGCCTGTTGTTTCGAAGGTCAAGCCAAAGGCCAAGGCGCAACCGGTCAAAGCCGCACAGCCGAAACGCAAGAAATAGCCGACGGGCGATTATTGCACGGCCACTCGTAGTCCCCCGCCCGCCAGCTTTGCTGCGATCTCTTCCGCTTGTGTCAGCCCCCCGGCAAACACGATGGCTTCTCCGTCATGATCGATTTTCCATGCCAGCTCGAAGGCTTTCGAGCTGGTCATGCCTGGAATGTATTGGCAGAAGAGCCCCACCACTTGCTCGTAGGTGTGACATTCGCAATTGAATACGATCACGCGCGCATCGAGTCCGCTCCCGGTGCCGGTACTGGTCGTCTCGATCGGAACGGGAGGTGCAAAGGGGGTTTTTATGCCGGCCATACAGGCGAATAGTAGCAGAGTTTGGAGTGTTTTTTAACCTGGATAATTCAGTCTGGCCATCGCGAATCGTTCGAGGACGAGCGCGCTGCTGCGTTTCTCCGTACGGCTGACGGAGCAGGTCTGTACGAAGAGTCGTGGTTAATAGCCGACTCGCGTGAGCAGGTGGTTGGTTCTCACCCAATTCTCCCTGGCGCAGGATTGCGTATAGAGCGTGAAATGCGCTGGGGAATCTGTGGCTGGCTGGAGTTGATGGGCCAATGCGAGCATTTGCGTATAGACGAGTGAGGCGGATGTCTTGACGAGGGCCAGCCCATATTCAAAGAGATACCCCTCTTCAAGAGTCGGGTTCCTCTTCGAGAGTGTCCGTACCCGCGCGAGGTCGAATGGTTCCTCTCTGAACGAAATGTTCATGAGATGGAGGAGCGCCGCCGGGCCTGGCACGACGGTCTCGCCGATGCGAACCGCATGGGAGGGTTCAAAGAGTCCACGCTGAAGACGGCGGTCCCGGCAGAGGGCTGCGTGAAATTGTGCGCGCCAGACGGGGTCTCGGAGATCTCGGTCGATGGCCTCTGCCACCAGTGAGGTGAGCGGTCCACTCACGTCATGCCCTTGTATGAGGCGCCCCGACTCGATGAGCTCCGGAAAACTCATGCCCATCCGGTCTTGAAAAGCCGTGACGCCTGTCATGGGCGTCAGTTGCATCGCCATGAAGTCGCGAAAATGCACGGTGGCAAAGCGAGTCAGGAGCCTGGTCAGGGTCTCCGGGTGGCAGAGATGGAAGGGGTAGAACAACGCGTGGGGTGGTTGCCGGTGATTCATCGACAAAGTCTCACAGTCATGTTAGTTTTCGCGCGTGAAATATCTCTTTACGTCGTGGTTTGATTATCTGCTCATCTTCGTCCCTGTGACGATTGCGCTCGAGGTGCTTCGGGCCGACCCGCTGCTAGTTTTCATCTCGGCCTGCTTTGCCATTATTCCGCTCGCCGGCCTGCTCGGGCGAGCCACCGAACATTTAACGGCCCATGTCGGTGCCGGGATCGGCGCGCTCCTCAATGCGTCGCTGGGCAATGCGGCAGAATTGATTATTGCACTGGTGGCGCTGCGCGAGGGCCTTCACGACGTCGTCAAAGCGTCGCTGACCGGCTCAATCCTGGGAAACATCTTACTCGTTCTTGGCGTCTCAATGTTTGCCGGTGGCATGAAGTATGAGCGGCAGACGTTTAACCAAACTGCTGCCGGAACCGGTGCCAGTCTTCTGCTCCTCGCTGCTGTCGGCCTCATCATTCCAGCAGTCTTCCATTTCACCGCTGCCGACCGTGGAGTGGCGATCGAGCGGGAGCTGAGTTTGCTGATCGCACTTGTACTATTCGGTATTTATATCGCAAGTCTCTTGTTTTCCTTGAAGACTCATCGCCATCTCTTTGCCGGAGAATCGCATGATGCTTCAGACCTTGGAGAGCAACCCTGGACGAAGAGTGCATCGATTGCCGTGCTCACCGTAGCGACTTGTTTCGTGGCCCTTATGAGCGAAATGTTGGTGGGAGCGCTGGAGCCTGCTGCGCACAAACTCGGGCTCACGCAGGTATTTGTCGGCGTCATTCTTGTGGCCTTGGTGGGCAATGCGGCTGAACATTCTACGGCGGTGATGGTGGCGCTCAAAAACAAGATGGATCTGGCTTATGGAATTGCGGTGGGGTCCAGTCTGCAGATCGCCTTGCTTGTAGCGCCATTGCTGGTGTTTGCCAGTTATCTCTTCGGGACGCCGCTGGACCTGATATTTACACCCTTCGAAGTCGCTGCTGTGACCATTTCGGTCCTCATCGTCGGATTCGTCGCGATGGATGGAGAATCGCACTGGATGGAAGGAGTGATGCTGGTCGGGGTCTATGTGATGCTGGCGATCGCTTTTTTCTTTCTGCCGGCTTAGCAGCTGGGTGAGTGGAGCTTATAGCTCGGACAGAGACCGTCCGATTCGCTCGCTTCCTACGACTATCAGCCATAAGCTATAAGCCATCTGCTCTTTTCTTCTAGACCTTATCCATGTCGATGACTTCGGTGGCTTCCCAGAGATTTTTCAGCTCCGCATCCGCCAGATCCTTCACTCGATCCTCTTCCGTCTCTTGGCCAAACTGAACCGCTTGAATCGGGGGGGCGGTCTCTTTCTCGGTTGGAGCGGCAACCGCTTCCGGCGGCATAGGCTCTCTTCGTCGTTTCTTGGCTGGGTCCATATTAACGGGCATGTTACCTCCGGCGTGATCTGCATTCAGTTTCCACTCTGACTGACAGAAAAGTCAATGCACGCGGTTGCCGATGGCCAGAGAGGTTTGTCTTGTTTATTTGGGTTAATCCGACTAACTAAATAAACCAGAGCAACCAGATGAACCAAATAAACTGGAGCTTTTCTAATACAGCTTCTCGGCGATGGTGTCAGCCTGTAGTCGGCCTTTTGCCGATAGTTTGCTGCGTTCCCCGTCCTGTTCGATCAATTCTTGCGCGAGCAATTGAGCGGTGAGAGCACTGTGTCCATAGTTCACTGCATGTTGATGCAGGTTGTGAG
>VFKF01000493.1 GCA_009885705.1 Nitrospira sp.
AGCTCACTCGACTGTTTGGACCGGAAGCCGGCCGCCCTCACGCCACGCTCCTCAAGGACTGGGCCGCAGATCCTCTCACTGCGACAGCAGCAGACCGTTCACCGGGTGGGCATCCCGAACCCTCACGAACGCCCTGGGTCAATGGTGTTTGGAAAGACCGTCTGTTTCTTGCCGGCAGCGAAACAAGTCCCACTGCGCCTGGCTACTTGGCCGGCGCCATTGCAGCAGCCGAACGGGCTGTCATTGAAATACAGGGTAGCAGGGAATAATTGGGGTCAGGCTAAGTTGTGACGTATCTCCAAAGAGAAGGGCACGGACTTTCCTCTGAAAGCTCGGCATAATGCAATGCCGAGCTTTCCCGTGTTGCGACACGCGGCAGTCTTTGCTGACCTCCCATCTTTCCCGTTGACGAACGCGGTGTAATTTTGGGACCATGAAGTTGTGTATTTTAAGCTGCTTGGCCCCATCACGCAGATTGAAACATTCGCGGTTGGGTCTGGAATTAGAGAGATTGCTCGCCTTCGAAAATTCTACGGCAAGGGTCGCTGGCGCAAACGGAAAGGCATCGTGAAGGTTCGACTCTCTGACAGATCCGTTCATCTCGCTGAAATTCATTGGTATGAGGCGACTGGTATGGGCCGAAAAGAATACAAGATTAAACGATTGCTCTGAGGTCACCACAATGCCAAAAATAAAGTCTGCTGCTTCACAATTTGTGATCTGTGTAGAGAATAAGGGATATCTGGTCTCTCTCGAAAAACGAAAGATCTATATCGCTCTTCCCGATGCAATAGCCCTCAAGCACGGTCAGGTACGCGTGATCGACGAGTCGGGCGAAGACTATCTCTATCCCAAAATCTTCTTCCTGCCCATTACCGTCCCCCAGTCTCTTCGCAAAGCCATCCTGAAGGCGGCATAGCACAGAGCATCGACTCAGGCCTTGCTTGGAAGATAAAGATCGGAAATCTTTTCTCGCCTCGGCAATACACCGTCGGCGCTCCTCCATACCTGCTACTCACCGAAACCACCGTTCCTGGCAGCAGCCACAGCCCTTTTCCCCATGTGGCTCAATCTGTTGCCTTGACTCCCGCACCATCTCGCTTATAGGTTCTCTCACCCACGATCTATCTATTTACTATATTAAAGGAACGCCCAATGACCACGTTGTTTACCCCGCTGCAGGCCGGGGACATCCACTTACCCAACCGCATCGTCATGGCTCCCCTCACCCGCGCGAGAGCCGGCGCCACACACATTCCCAACGACATGATGGTGGACTATTACGCCCAACGGGCCTCGAGCGGGCTTATCATGACGGAATGCACCATGGTCGATACCCATGCCTGTGCCTTCATCGGTGAAGGCGGCATTTACAGTCCCGCGCATGTGGCCGGCTGGTCACGAGTGACTGATGCCGTGCATGACAGGGGTGGCCGCATCTTCATGCAGATCTGGCATCCAGGCCGTGCCGCGCATTCGTTGTTGAACGACGACGAACAACCGGTCTCCAGCAGCGCCACCGCGATTCGCAATGACGTGACCCATACCCCGGAAGGCGCCAAGCCCTACGAAGTTCCCCGCGCGCTCCGCACGGAGGAAATCCCTCGATATGTGGAGATGTTCAGGCTTGCCGCGCAGAACGCCCAACGGGCCGGCTTCGACGGGGTGCAAATCCACGGGGCTCACGGCTATTTGGTCGATAACTTTCTCCGCGACGGCGTCAATACACGCACAGATGCCTATGGAGGCTCTGTTCCCAACCGTGCTCGTTTTTTGTTGGAGGTGACCGATGCCGCCATCGGCGTCTGGGGCCCCGGACGCGTCGCGGTACGGATCTCGCCCCTGGTCCCGTTCAATGACATGGTCGACAGCCAGCCCGAGGCGCTGGTGACC
>VFKF01000049.1 GCA_009885705.1 Nitrospira sp.
ATGGCATCTTGCAGTTTCTGTCTCGTGGTCGGGTCGGTCGTCAATTGAAAGAGGGGGTATTTCTGCACCTCTTCGCGGACAAACGTGCGGAACGCTTCCTTGGCGTTATTGGCATACCAGTTCGGACCATACTTACTGATGAGTTCTGGTGAACGGCCCTCGATCACGTTGGCGATGAGGAACGCATCGAACGACACAGGCGCGTTCTCAGAAGAAATAATATCGAAGTGCTCCGAGTATTGAATGGGACGGACCTCGACATCGATGATCTGCGTGGTAGGAGCGATGGCCACTCGGCCGGTCTTGACCGGAATTGGATCCACCCCGCCATGGCCGAAGAAAAACGGCTTCTCGACCAGCACCCCTTCATGCCCTGCATCGACTGCGACCAGGGCACAACCCGAAGACAGCGCAAGCAGAACAGACACCGCCGATACTCCAAGCCCCTCTCTCACTGAGCGCATCATAACCGCCTCCTCTGGTATAGGCCCTCACACAGTGATGGCCCAAATAAGATGAGCTGGCACCTACGCATTACCTTACGGACCAGATATTTGGAATGTCAAACGAGGGAAAAACGAAAGAGGAGGAAGAACCTACTGGATACCGGCTTGGCGTTGGAGCCACCGGACATACTTCACAATCTGATCGACGTCATCAGCCGTGGCGCCCTCGATCTTCGGCATGTTGCCGAATTCCCAATGGTGCGCCTTGACGCCGTTGGCCGCAGCCCGCTGAAACGCGGCATCGCCATGATGGTTCGGCTCATAGATCTTATGCACTAACGGAGGTCCATGGTCGGTCCCCGCCGCTTGTTTCCCATGGCAGGCTGCGCAGTTGGCGGTGAACTTCGCCTCACCAGCCTGGAATTCCATTGGTACAGGAGCCCCTCCAACCGCTTGCTTCGGCTGCGAGGAATCGCAGGCCACGAGGAGACCCACGAAAAACAACCACATTCCGATATGAGACCGTGATGTTGTCATGCCCTCAAGACCGCTGGTCCGGCCCCTTCTGTTGTCCAAACTGATCGCGCAGCATCTGTTGCGTGCGGTGAAGCGTCGTTCGTCGATAGATCCTGGCGCCGATCGGCACGAGCACGATCAGCCCAATCGTGAGATACATGAAAAATTCTTCAGGCGACACAGTCTACAGACTCCTACAGGATGTTCAAACAGGATGGACAGCAAGGCCGCAGCGAGCGAAAAGGCGAGGCGTACCCTTGCGGTACGTTGAGCCTCTGAGCGATGCGAGAACGACGCTGGCCGCCTGTTTCAACATCCTGAGGTTATCGCATATGAGACAGGGTCCACAACCCCAACCTTCGCAAACCCCTCCCGCCGGATCACACAACTATCGCATCGACCGCACGCCTGCTCCCCGACCGGGTCGTAACAGCTATGGGTCAGGTGAAACGGCACATGCAGTTCGATGCCCCGCCGGATGATGTCCGCTTTCGTCAGCATCAGCAAGGGAGCGTTGACCTGTAAGGCCTGTCCTGCCACGCCGGCTTTCGTCCCCTCCTTCACCGCCGCTTCAAATGCGCGAATGAATTCAGGCCGACAGTCCGGATAACCGGAATAGTCCAACACGTTCGCGCCAAAATAGATGCAGGACGCGCCGACGACTTCCGCATGGGCGGCCGCAATCGAGAGAAAAATGAGGTTCCGGCCCGGCACATAGGTGACGGGAATGCCCTGGCTGCGCTCGTGACCCGCTCGATCCTTGGGCACGGCCTCCTGGCCGGTCAGCGCCGACCCGCCGATGGCACGAAGGTCCAGATGCAGCACCAGATGGTTCGCCGCGCCCAACGCGGCGGCAACCTGCCGAGCCCGCTCCACCTCGACAGCATGGCGTTGTCCGTAGTCGATCGTGAGGAAGAAGAGCTCGCACCCCTCCTCCTTGGCGATCGCCGCGGTGACGGTGGAATCCAACCCTCCGCTTGCCAACACGACCGCTCGATGACTCGGTGGCTTCATATCATCCACTTCCATAAGCAATGGAGCACGATAGTCACAATCACGGCGGGCAGGTCTTGCCTGAGGGGTCTAGGCAGGATCATCACGAGCGGGAGGCCACGTATGGCAGATACAACAGAGATCTGGCAGAGGAGCGACTAGTCGCGGTCTTCTTCTCGCTCGATTTTCTCCAGCAGTTCCTCTTTCGACTGACATTCGACACAGAGCTTCGCAAAGGGCACGGCTTCCAATCGTCGTTCGCTGATCTCGACGCCGCATTCGGCGCAGATGCCGTAGGTGCCTTCGGTCAACCGCGTCAACGCTTCATCGATGGCCTGCCGACGGCGATTGCGCATTTCCATCAAAGAAATGCCCAATTCACGATCGAGATCCATGAGGGCTTGATCGCCCACGTCACGTGCAGACTCAAGCCGCCGCTGCTTATCTTCAATGAGGGATTGCCCGAGGCTTCCCTCGATCTCTTTAATAATCTCTTGGCGCTTCCGCATCAGCATCTGCTGAAGGACTTGGCGGCGGCGCTCCCGATCTTCGCGTTCTTTGGGCGATTCTTTGGGTTTGGCAGCCAGGGGGGAGACGGCCATACTGATGGACTTTTCGACCACCACGACTTCAGCAGGCTTCGATTTGCTGACCGGCTTCTCTGCCTTCGCCGTCACCTTGGCCGTCGCCTTCACTGTCGCCACCGGTTTCTTCTTGGCGGGAGTTTTTGTTGCCATGACAGATCCTACTCCTGGGGTAAACGCGAATAGCCGAAAAAAGTTCGGCATTCATAACACGGCGCTAGGATCTTTGACAAGAGCTTGTAGTATGGGCGCTGGGAGGCCCTAGGGGTAGAGGATCGTCGAATGGATGGGGTGACCGGCCAGCTTGTCTCGCCCTTTCAGGCCCTTCAGCTCGACGAGAAAATCGAGCCCGGCAATCTCACCGCCCAATTGCCGGACGAGAGAGACCGTCGCCGCCGCTGTGCCCCCCGTGGCCAACAAATCATCCACGATCAACACGCGCTCTCCCACCGCAATCGCATCGCGGTGGATGGCCAGGGAGTTCGATCCGTATTCGAGGCTATATTTGACTTCAAAACAGTCGGCCGGCAATTTGCCAGGCTTCCGGACCAGCACGAACCCGGCCTTTAAGCGATCAGCCAAGATCCCGCCAAAAATAAACCCACGCGATTCAATCCCGATGACTTTGGTGATTCGCTGTCCCTGATAGTAGGCGGTCAACTCATCGGCAATCGACGACAACGCGCGAGCATCTTTGAGCAACGTGGTGATGTCGTAGAAAAGAATACCAGGCTTGGGAAAATCGGGAACTTCGCGGATAAGGGCGTGGTAATTGATAGCGGTCATCGATCAGAGCAAATCCGATTGTGTCATGGTTCTGCGCTCGATGGTATGGCGCAAACGCGCCAAGGCGGCCATTTCAATCTGCCGGACCCGCTCACGGGTCAACCCCATCTCCCGGCCGATTTCTTCCAAGGTCTTGGCCTCACTCCCATCGAGTCCGAAGCGCGACACAATAACAGTTTGCTCCTTCTCAGGCAACTCCTGCACCCACTCCATCATTTCGGCCCGGCGCATGACCCCTTCAGCCGTATCGGCAGGCGAAATACAGGACGAATCTTCAATCACATCGCGCAAGAATGTGTCCGCGCCGTCGTTGATCGGGCTGTCCAACGAACAGGTCGTACGGACCACTTGCCTCAGGTCCAACACCTCTTCGTCCGTCGTCTTCATCTTAGCCGCGACTTCCGATGCGGTCGGTTCTCGCCCGAGCTCCTGAACGAGCGCCTCCACTTTACCCAGATAGCGATTCAGCCGCTCGACGACATGCACCGGCAGGCGCACGAGCTTGCCCTGATTGATGATGGCGCGTTCGATATATTGCCTGATCCACCAGGAAGCATAGGTACTGAACCGAAACCCGCGCTTGTAGTTGAATTTCTCGACGGCCTTGATGAGCCCGAGATTGCCCTCTTCGATGACATCGGAAAAGGGGAAACCCCGATGCATATACCGCTTGCCGATACTGATCACCAGACGGAGGTTCGATTCGATCATCTCTTGGCGCGCCTGCTCGTCGCCCGCCATGACGCGCTTGCCGAGTTGCTGCTCTTGCTTAAACGTCAGCAAGGTCGAGTGACGAACCTCGCGCAAATAACACTTGAGAGTATCTAATCCTTCGGAGCGTTGACTCGGTCGTTCTTCGTCGGCAGGTGATTCATCCGCTTCCGACGACGACGCGGCGACTTCCTCGTCGTCACGATCGGCAACGTGTCGGCGCGCTTCGCCCGAACTATGTAGCTCCTCGCCTCCTCGCGCCATCTGTTCCTTCGCTCCTACTTGTGTTAGCTCAGTACCACACTTGAAAATC
Organism: Nitrospira sp.; assembly: GCA_009885705.1. Classification (GTDB taxonomy): domain Bacteria; phylum Nitrospirota; class Nitrospiria; order Nitrospirales; family Nitrospiraceae; genus Palsa-1315. Next base: position 4,350 of record VFKF01000049.1, read on the forward strand.
TAAGAAACGCCCGGTCGCCGGACTCCACTCCACGTCAACGTCTGTCACTCGCGACGCCGGCGGTCCAGTCTTGGCATCTTCGATCAGCAGCGCAATCTGTTCTTTGGTGCCTTCAACTTCAAGCTCGACGCGGCCATCATCAAGATTCCTGACCCCGCCGCAAAGGCCCCGTTGCGATGCGACTCGAAACACGAATGCTCGATACCCGACCCCTTGCACTCGTCCCTTCACAATCAGCTTGGCTCGGCACACTGTCGGTTCAATCGGTTCGGCCATACAACTAGGAGGATGCGGGAGTTCCAAATCAGTCGATCCAACGAACGGATACTCTCACACCTCTACAGAGGCGTCACGCGATTTGCGATTCGGCGCGGGTGAATTTCGCATACTGGCGAACAAAAGAACAGAATGGATATGCGGCGAGGCATTCGAACTGTGCGACCGCACGTACAACCGTCGGTGCGAGATCACGGGAGAAGGAGAAGGGAAACATTGGAGGGGGGGGTGATTCGCCCGCATCAGATGTGCGGACAGAAACATGAGCGGACGATACGAACCGGTTCTGTTTGGTCGGGGCGAGAGGATTTGAACCTCCGACCCTTGCGTCCCGAACGCAATGCGCTACCGGGCTGCGCTACGCCCCGACAAAAGAACAGCACCACCGAGCGAGGGGGGATTGTCTTACATCAGAGGGTCAAAACGCAAGCCATGGGCATCGGCCACTCCCCGGCAGGTAATGTTTCCAGCAGACAGGTTCACGCCCTTCGCCAAACCGGCGTCTGCCCGGATGGCTTCCGCCACGCCTAGCGAGGCCAACCGCAGCACATACGGGAATGTTTCGTTCGTCAAGGCGATCGTCGATGTGTGCGGCACAATCCCCGGCATATTGGCGACACAGTAATGAAGCACCCCGTCCACGACATAGACCGGATCAGAATGGGTCGTGGGTTTCGTCGTCTCGAAGCAACCCCCTTGATCGACCGCAACGTCTACCACCACCGATCCTGGCTTCATGCGCGCCACCAATGCCCGCGAGACCAGCTTGGGCGCGCGAGCGCCAGGCACGAGCACCGCCCCGATCACGAGATCGGCAGCCATCACGGACTCCTCAATCGCAGCCTGCGTGGAGGCGCGCGTCACAATGCGGCCACGATACAATTCATCGAGTGACCGCAGCCGTTCAAGATCGAGATTGATCACCGTCACCTGAGCCCCCATCCCAACCGCAATGCGAGTCGCGGCACTCCCGACCACCCCAGCCCCCAACACCACGACCTTCCCCGGTTCGACGCCAGGCACACCAGCCAGGAGCAGCCCGCGCCCGCCCTGCGTCTTCTCCAGATAACGGGCACCGATCTGCACCGACATGCGCCCCGCAATTTCGCTCATCGGCTTGAGCATCGGCAACGTGCCGTCTTTCGCCTCGATCGTTTCGTAGGCAATCGCGGTAACCTTGGTATCCAATAGGGTCTTGGTCAGCTCTGGAAGAGAGGCCAGATGGAGATACGTGAACAGAACCTGGCCGGGACGAAACAGCGCACATTCGGAAAGGAGCGGCTCCTTGACCTTCACAATCAGCGTCGAGCGCTCAAATAATTGCTCTTTTGATCTGGCCAGGGTCGCGCCAGCGCTCTGATAATTGTCGTCCGAGTATCCGCTGCCGACTCCGGCCGATGGCTCGACCACAATGTCGTGACCGGCCTGACGCAAGGCCCGCACCCCCTCGGGCGTGACACTAACTCGATATTCATGATCCTTAATTTCTTTTGGCACCCCGATGACCATGGTCGCTCCCTCCTCGCGAAACCCGTTCGCCAACGTCTCCGTTCATTCTGCTACAACGCGGATACAAATGCACGGACTGGCTCTCGACGACCGGCCCATCCGGTGGACAGTGCGCGCGGGCCTGGTGTAAGATTCGCCCCTCTTCAGCTCACGATCGACAGAGGGAGGCTCTATGGATTCCGCATCTGGATCATCCTGCAACGCCTGCGGCGCGACCGGCACCGCACTCATGAAGTTATCGCTCGGGAAGGACTTTTTTGGCCGGACCTACGACCGTCTGTCCCCCTCGACCGATCAAAGCCCGAAATGGTACTGCGAAGGCTGTTCGATGCAGAAAAATCTCCAGCGAGACTTTCGCGATATCCGAGGGGAATTCGACAAACTTTCAGCCGGACAGGTCTCAGCTCTGTCCAACCAAGAAGAGTTTCAACGGGCCTCGTTACGGCTCCGTGAAATCACCGCGATTCTCACCGGCACGTCGACGCACTCCCCATTCCTGACCTCTGCCGACGTCACTCAACTCATCGGTCGCATGCACACCGCGACGATGCCGGCCTAACTGGAGTCACTTCATGCCCGGATTCAAGAGACATATTTTCGTCTGCACCAACCAACGTTCACCCGACGATCCCCGTGGGAGCTGCTCCAAGCTGGGGTCCGAAGCCCTCCATGCCCACTTCAAGCAAGAAGCAAAACGGCTGGATTTAAAAGACATCGTCCGCGCCAATAAAGCGGGGTGCCTTGATCATTGTGCTGAAGGGCC
>VFKF01000035.1 GCA_009885705.1 Nitrospira sp.
CCCTCGCGAGGAAAGTGCTGGCAGACGACGACTTCGTCGACGATCTCATGGAACAGCTGTTCCGTGAGCTGCTGTCCTTCATGCTCGAAAGCCCGCAAACCATTACACGACCCATCCGCTTGAGCTTCATCGCCAAATACCTCGAACGGATGGCCGACCATGCCACGAATATCTCCGAACTGGTGGTCTATCTCGTCGAGGGGAAAATCATCCGCCACACCACCCCACCGGCATCTTCCGCAAACAGTCTTGTCCAATAGGTCATTCGCGATGGTCTTCGGGTGATGCTCCCTCGCTGAGAAGGGTCTACGAAAGGCCTGGCCCTTGAGTTCCTGCTGGGAAACAGCGCATAACGGCTGCTGCACCCTCCCAATAATTCGATTCGAGACTGGGAAACGCCTGTGGGTATGCGGGAGACTCCTCCCCCCTCTAATGTAGGAGGTCACCGAGGTTGTCAGGGGAAGACCGAGAAGGTATAGTGCCGCACAATCAACCGCCGGGTTGCCGCTCTTCGGCTCCAGGAGCCTTATGCAGTGTCTGAAAGAAGGAGAATGCATGACCCGATCGAAACTGTTGGCCATCAGCTTAAGCCTCAACCTGCTGATCGTCGGCAGCGTACTCATTGGGTGGGTGGCCCCGAACGTGAAGACCTCGTTTAACCCGGATGTCGATGTGCCGGTTATAGCCAAATCCGCGCGCATCCATCCGCTCGCCGCAGTCAGTGGATCCGTCATCATCGGCGAACACATCTTTGTAGCCCCTGGGGCATCCGTTCGTGGCGACGAAGGGGAGCACATCTTCATCGGCGATAACAGTAACATCCAAGATGGGGTCGTCGTTCACGGACTCGAGACCTTTGAAGGAGGCCATGAACTGATCGAAAATGAAGTGGAGGTTGAAGGGGCAAAGTATTCGGTCTATATCGGCAAGCGTGTCTCTCTCGCCCATCAATGCCAAGTCCACGGCCCTGCCAGGGTTGGCGACGATACATTTGTCGGGATGCAGTCGTTCGTATTCAGGGCCGAACTGGGCGATCACGTGGTCGTCGAACCAGGAGCCAAAGTGATCGGCGTGAAGGTCGCCGCGGGGCGCTATGTCCCGGCGCTCTCACTCATCACCAAGCAGGAACAGGCCGACGTATTACCCCTCATCACCGAAGGTTATGCCTACCGGAAGCTCAATGAAGGGGTCGTTCGGGTCAACGTACAGTTGGCGGACGCGGGGCAGCCCCAACAGATCAATCGATGACCGCATTGAAGCTCTGAGGAGCCGGCTGACTCATTGTGGAGTCAGGCAAGCGAGATCCATGGCTGCCCCATTCGACTCATCGCAATAGTGCTTCCACACGTGCAGTCTTCTTGTTTCAAATGTCTGCATTTTCCCGCCTGAACACATACGCCTGCCATATATTTGTATCGCACAACCAGCGACGGATAGATCGGGGTATGTGATCGGTCGATGGTCTTCCCGTCATCGCAGGTCCGACGCTGGGAGACGATCCTCCCTCAAGCGGCCTTTGGCCTATGAGCGGATAGCACACCGGGGTATTCCTGAGCATCAACGGCTTGTCCAGAAGTGGGAGGGACGGTGTGGTGAGAGGAATACGGGTATCTGCCAGGAAGGATGTGGCTAGGCCACGAAATCTGTCGAAAAAAGCGTGTAGACAAATCGGTGGCGGCGCAGGACGACCCTGTTGCATCGGGCGAGTTGGTCGACGCGGTCAAAAATTTGATTCCAGGTGTATTCAGGCATGAGGCAGACGAGCGTGTCCAGACAGATCACGGTCTGCTCACTCAGATGATCGAGAATGGTTGCCGTGAGTGCATCGGCTTCGTGACGCGCTCCGCGCAACGGATGGATCTCAAGACCCGAATCAAGAAGAGAGCTGATCGACATAGGCACCTCCTAGTGAGATTGTGAACATGATGAACCTGACTGATTGGTCTGCTGCGCACCGCCAGTTGGCGATGGGCTATAACGGATGGCCACAATACGCATGAGCCCCAAGGTGATGACGATGCCGCCGAGTATCGCGAATTGATGCCACTCCCCGCCTGTGAACCATCGCGAGATGATCTCCGTCAGCATGACGACAAGTACGGTGTCCACGATAAAGGTGACGCGCACTCGTCCGTCTGAACAGTAGGTCAGCGTCGTTCTCAACACTTCCACCACGGCAAGCAACGTGAGGGCATCGACGATAATATGCCGGAGTGCGACCTCAAGATCGGCGGACAGGAGCAGCCGCAAGTCGAGAAACGTTTTCACCACACCGCCTGCGAGACCGAGAAGGATCGTCAGGGTGAGCAGACTCAGGATGAATCGCGTGCCGGCTTCCCAGACTCGCGTCATGTCATAAGCCGTGAGCGTGAGCATGAATCGCTTCGGCCAATCGTTCGACAGAGTCTGTTCCATGGACGTGTGAATCATCCTTCTATTCGTGCCCCGAAAAGACGCTCCAGGCATCGCGACCGAGTGACACGATGAACAACATCACCCCTAGTACCAATGCGAAGCGTATGCCCATCGTAAAGAGTGAAGTGAAGAGATCGAATGCCATGTCTGCGAGTCCCCTATCTTGTGACAGCTTTTCTGGTATGAGCCATGAACGCTTAAAACTCATCGATTGAAACCGGATGTAAGAGATCACGGACGGATAAGATCCCCACGATCGAGTCGTCCTTGAGTACGGCTAAATGGCGGGTGCCATGCTGCTCCATCAGATCGGCCGCGTCGGTCACAGACCGGCGGCCATCGATGCCGATGACCGGGCTGCTCATGATCTCTTCCACGGGGATGTAATAGGGCACCCGCTCAGCCCCGACGACTTTCCTGACAATATCCGGCTCCGTCACGATGCCGACGATGCGGCCTTGCTTGGTCACGAACAAACTTCCTATTTTGTGGGTGGCCATGAGTTTCGCCGCCTCAATGGCTGAGGTGCCGGCTTCGATATTGACCATTTTGCGGGTCATGAGCCGATCGACGGTGATCATAGGGCCTCCCTTGGTTGTGTCAATGTGGTGTACCGCGAGTCGACGGGATGGTCAAAGGACGATGCGCAGTGGGGACAGACGACCACATCCATGCTTCTGACGGACGTCATCAACGTGCTGAAGCTCTGCCCGGTCTGCATCCGAAGCACAGGGAAGATGACTCGTGCATGCATGGCCAGTAATGTTTGAATGGCCCGAACGATCGGTACGGCTAACAAGAGAGAGATCGTCAGCACGAACAGATAGGCGTCTGTATTTTTCATGACCGGCTCCATGGTGGTGTATGGGTCACTCTGCATATTCACGTGGCTCTACCTTACCCCTAGGACATTCCAGTCCTGTGAATTCCTCGTAACGTCTCTGTAAACTGTGTCGTGAATGAAGGAACGGGTTGTTCCGGAGGCCGCATACCATAGCCCGTCATCCCGGCTTACGCCGGAGTGACGGGCTGCAGATGGTGCACAGGAATCTGAGTAGCAGATGCTCGACGAAGAGAAACCGAGGCAGAGAAGAACGGCGTCTATTTTTCGATCAACCGCCAGCCTTCTTTTTGGATGCAGCGCTCTGTGGCGTTAATGACGAGGAGCTGGCTGCCCTGCTGGAGCTTGGGGTCCCGCGAGACATCCATCCCGCATTTATTGTAATCGGTGGTGAATTCTGATGAGGGTTTGTTGGGGTGGACCCATTCGGTTGAGGAGCAGCCTGTGAGTAGGAGTCCAACCACCAGCAGGGTCCAGCTTGAAATCGTGCGCATCAGTTCCTCCTCAATATGTGAATCGCTCAAGGCACGATAAACCTGTTATCGAGGAATCGTCAAGCCGGAGAGCCACGCGTATTTCTGAATACACAAAACCGGACAGGGCAAGCTGCCTGTCATGGATAGAAGTAGGATAGCCTGGAGTCATTCATATACACATATCAATAAAAGTACACATTATCATGTATTTATAATAAATAGGTGAGCTATCGCATCATCCACCCATTCGTATCATTGTTGTGTGAATCACAGGTCTGCTACCGTGCGGCCTCGATCACATGAATGGGAGGCACCTGTGACAGCTGTCGATAGCCTGATGCTGGATGCGAAGCAAGCGATCATGGAAGAACATCATCGC
>VFKF01000444.1 GCA_009885705.1 Nitrospira sp.
CCGCTTCCCCCCCGTCACACATTAAGCGAGAAGTGATCGGAGTCGTCCTGATCGCGTTGAGCCTGCTCACGCTGCTCAGTCTCGTCTCGTTCGTGCCGAATGGCCTGAACTCAACAGGGGGGCCAGCGGCTGCCGGTTCGTCGGCCTCACAGAACCTCATTGGATCCGCCGGGGCGCTCTTTGCGTCGGCACTCTTTTCATTGATCGGCGGCGCGGCCTATCTCTTTCCTCTTCTGCTGGGGCTGCTCGGCGTCCGATGTTTCACGCAGAGCGACCTGTCGATCCGTCTGCGGTATGCCGGCGCGTCATTGACGGCACTTCTCTTTCTCAGTGGCTTTCTCCATCTTGAAATCACGGCGGTGCCGACCCTCTCAAGTGGCTTCATCTACCGGGGCATGGCAGGTGGCTACTTCGGGCAACTGCTGGCCGAGAGCTTGCGAACCTATTTTGCGAGCACCGGCGCGCACATTTTGATCATGGCGGGCCTCTTGGTCTCAGTCCTCTTCACGACACCCATCTCGCTCTCGGAAATTGCGCAGAAGCTTCCGGGCTGGGGTAATGGGTTGCTCACGCTGGTGCGCGGGTGGGTCCCGGAACGACCGGTGGGGGAACCGGTTTCTGAGTTGCCCAAGAAATCGAAACAGAAATCTTCCAAATCCATTCGTGCGGTGATTGAGGAGTCGCTCCCGGACGAAGCCGCAGAACCGGAGTTGGATTGGCCGGTCATTCAGCCCTCGCGGCGACCGACCCCAGAACCGGCAGACGCGATCGAGGAGGAGTCTGATCAACCGGCTTTTGCCATTCAGTCGAAGACTGGCGACTATATCTTGCCGGACCCGGCCCTGCTCTTGAGCGAGCCGTCAGGCCCTCTGGGGCGTGTGACGGAAGAAGAAATCAAGGCGCAATCGGATGTGCTGACCCGTGCGCTCATCAGTTTTGGCATCGCAGGGAGGGTGACGGAAGTTCGTCCTGGACCGGTCGTGACGATGTACGAGTTCGAGCCGTCGCCGGGGACTAAGGTTGCACGGATTGTGAACTTGGCCGACGACTTGGCCCTGGCCTTGAAGGCGGTCAGTCTCCGGATCGTGGCGCCGGTTCCGGGAAAATCGGTGGTCGGGATCGAGGTGCCGAACCTCTATCGCGAGACGGTGTCGATGAAAGAAGTCATGACGAGCGAGGCCTTCTCACGAGCCAAGTCGAAGCTTAGCTTGGCGCTGGGGAAAGACATCTTCGGCGCCCCCCTGATTGCCGATTTGAAAACGATGCCGCACTTGCTGGTTGCCGGCGCCACCGGGGCTGGGAAAAGCGTCAGTCTCAATACGATGCTCTTGAGCATCCTGTTTTCAGCCAGGCCCGATGAGGTCAAGCTGCTCCTGATCGATCCCAAGATGCTCGAATTCCAAACGTACGACGGTATCCCTCACTTGCTGCGGCCGGTCATCACCGATCCCAAGTCGGCAGCACGTGGACTCAGCTGGGTCGTGGCCGAAATGGAGCGGCGTTATAAACTACTGTCTGAGGCAGCGGTACGAAATATCGATGCCTACAACCGAAAGGTCGCAGGGGCGCAGGGTGTGTTGGAGGCGGAAGCGGCGGCGAAGTCGGACCAGCCTGAATTGCCTATCCAGTTTCTGTCTGA
>VFKF01000123.1 GCA_009885705.1 Nitrospira sp.
GAAATTATTGTCACGGCCTTGCGTATAGTTGGACAATGTCACCGGATAGAGCCTCACACCTGTCCGCTATCCTGCCACCATCGCGGCATTCGGCCAAGCGATATCACCGCAGGCTCAGCTGACTGGGTTCTGGCTAGATCTCAGACGATGACTCCGTTACACTCCGTGACCTTGAACAGGAGCGATCGATGCCGGAAGAGCGAAGCGTCAACTATTACACCTTGCTGGAACTGCTCCCCACCGCAACGGAGGCGGAGATCAAGAAGGCCTGGCTTGAGCAAATCCAGGTCTGGCATCCGGATCGATTTGGCCATGCGCCAGCCTTACATCGGAAAGCGGAAGCCAGGACCCAACTGATCAACCAGGCCTATCAAACCCTCAGCGACCAAGCCGCACGCGCCAGCTACGATGCCAAGACGCAAGCCTCGACCTCCCAGAAACCGGCAGCACGTCCCCCCCCAACGGCAAGCACTTCTTCCGGATCGTACGCCTCGACCCCGCCACGTGCGCAACAGACCTCCCGATCGGACCAAGGTCCACGTGGGCCACAATCACTGATCATGCTGCTGTCTCAGCAGGGCCAACCGAAAGTCATGGTGCCGGCCATTCATCTCTACGTCGATCCACGCGAGTTCCAGCCCTACGACTTTCATGGCTTCGTGCGTATCGCCGGCACCATGAGAGAAACCTTACCAGTCAGCGGCTATGCCATTGCGGAAGTCCCCGAATTGCTCTGCATCAAACGCATCGGCGTCGAAGAACTCTATACGGTCTTCTCCAACCCTTCGCACAACCGCACGCCCTTTCTCCGCGAACTCGAACAGGTCCTTGCCTTCCCCGCCCGCTTTCTGGTCATCGAAGGTATGCTCCAGCATCGCAAGGCTGGAGGACGGCTCAACCAATATCACAAGATTGGATTGATGGATTTCCTGGATGCCCTCACCGCCAGATATGGCATCCAAGTGATCTACACGGACACGCGGGAGGAGGCGGAAGAACGTATCGCCAATCTCGCGGCCACGCACTATGCCTATTATTTTGCCGAGCAGCAGGGATTCGGGCGGTGCCTGAAAGAAGAAGAGCTCTAGGAGCAAGATTGAAGAGCATATGGCGTATGGCCTATAGCCGGTACAAGACAGGCAGAACATTCTTTGTTTTGCTAATAGCTATACGCCATCGGCTATCAGCTCTTCGCCCCGATTCCAAATCCGACCTGCCGCCAGGCTTCGTAGACCACGACCGCCACCGCGTTAGAAAGGTTGAGGCTCCGGTTCCCTGGAACCATGGGCACGCGGATACATTGTTGGGCGGGAACCGAACCCAGAATCTCAGCCGGTAATCCGCGACTTTCCGGACCAAAGACAAAGGCATCGCCAGCGCGAAAGGCAACCAAGTCATATTGCTGCGTGCCCTTGGTCGACACCGCAAAGAGGCGGCTATGCTTGAAGCGCTCGGCACAGTCGGCCCAGCTTTCATGAACCGTGATCGTGGCAAACTCGTGATAGTCCAGCCCCGCTCGCACTAATTGCTTATCCTCCAGCGTAAAGCCCAGAGGTTTCACAAGATGCAGCCTTGCGCCGGTATTGGCGCAGAGTCGGATGATGTTGCCGGTGTTCGGGGGAATTTCCGGTTGATAGAGGATGACGTCGAACATGGGGGGCGTCACCAGCATAGAAAATCGCTATGTGTAAACCGCTTCCTAAGAGTC
>VFKF01000200.1 GCA_009885705.1 Nitrospira sp.
TCGATGATGCTGCCGTCGAAGGAGATGCGGTACATCTCGTTCGCATGGCCGTTGTGTCCGACCTGCACGACCAGGATTTCCACCTCCAACGGCTTCTGCTCCTGACTGAAAATGGTGCCCAGGCTTTGCGAGTAGCCGTTTGCCAGAGAACGGGCGGTCACATCTTCACGGCTGTACATAAATCCCTTGAGGTCGGCATGTCTGATGCCGGCTTTCCTGAGGTTTTCAAACTCACTGTACTTCCCGGCCCCCGCAAAGGCGATGCTGTCGTAGATCTCGGAGATTTTATAGAGCGAAGCGCTGGGATTCTCCGCGACGAGAAGAATGCCATTCACATATTCGATGGCAATGATGGAACGGCCCTTGGCGATGCCTTTCTTGGCATACTCCGCCTTGTCCTGCATCATCTGCTCGGGCGAGACGTAATAGGGCATCGGCATGCTTAGTTCTCCTTGGAACGGCGGGTCGCGATCAACCCGTCATAGATGCTGCGGATTTGCTGCTCTGGCACATCGGTGATGCCACGCTCGTTCACAATCTTCGCCGTGGGGTAAATGCCCCGTACGAGATCAGGCCCCCCGGTGCCGACGTCATCGTCGGCCGCATTATACAGAGCCAGCAAAGCCAACTTCAGCGCGTCCGGCTCAGCCAGGCCCCTGAGGAAATGTTCCCGCATCGTATTGCGCGCATCTTTCCCGCCCGACCCGATGGCGTGATAATCCGACTCTTCGTACCGGCCGCCTGCGAGGTCGTACTTGAAGATGCGGCCTTCCGCGCGCTTCACGTCGTAGCCGACATAGAGCGGCATGACGACCAGCCCTTGAAAGACCATCGGCAGGTTGGCCTTGACCATCTGTCCGAGCTTGTTGGCCTTCCCCTCACAGGACAGTTGCACCCCTTCGATTTTTTCGTAATGTTCCAGTTCGACCTGGAACAGTTTGGCCATTTCGATGCAGGGGCCGGCCGCGCCGGCGATCGCCATCGCGGAATAATCGTCGATCTTGAACACTTTCTCGATCCGGCGCTCGGCGATTTGAAACCCTTCCGTCGCCCGGCGGTCTCCGGCAATCACGACGCCCTGTTGATACTTGATCGCCAGCACCGTGGTGGCGTGAGGGACCGTCATCGATCCGGCCCCTCGCATCGGTTCCCCCCCAGCCTGAGGAGACAGAAAACCGCTTCGGCCGGTCGGTGTCAACGCGGGGTGGTGCTGGGTTAAAAAGTCGAAGAAGCTCGGGTCGTCGTGGTTAGGAAGAAATGGCAATTTCATAATGTGAATCGCGGGTAATCCTTCTTCATTACGCCTTCAATTTCGCCAGCAATGCGTCGACGGTCTCGACCTGATCGAGGAGGTCACTCGTCAACGACGCCGTCCCTCGAAGCGGGTCCATCAGCGGCACCCGCTTAACCTGCTTGTTGCCCACGTCGAACAGCACCGACGTCCAGCTGGCTCCATAGACCGACTTCGTAAACTTGCTGACACAGCGTCCACGGAAATAGGCGCGTGTTCCAGGAGGCGGGGTGAACTCCGCTCGCGCAATCTCTGCTTCCTGCACGATACGCTCGATCAGATGACTGCGTTCAAGCGTAAAGTAGAGGCCCTTGTCGGGGCGCACGTCATGATACTGCAGATCCATGAGCCGAATACGAGAGTCGTCCCACCCACAGCCCTTGCGCTCCATATAGGATTCCATCATCTGGCGCTTCGCCACCCAATCTAATTCGCGCACCAACAGCCGGGGATCCTGTTCGAGCTTATCCAACACGTCTTCCCAGCGAACGAGAATATCTTTCGTGACCTGTGAGAGATCGTGACAGGCATAGTATCCCATGGCGGCCTTCAAATAGGCGCGTTGAATCGCTACCGCCGTCGTCACTCGCCCCCCCGTGAGTCTGAGCGGCTCCTTCATCGTCACATCGCGCGACACCTGCTTGATGCCTTGAACCGGGTCCTCCAACTCGATCTGGGGCACATCGGCACCGGCGTCGAGCAGATCCAACACGATAGACAAGGTGCCGACCTTGAGATAAGTCGACAGCTCCGCCATGTTGGCATCTCCGACAATCACATGCAGCCGCCGATACTTGGCATGCTCCGCATGCGGCTCATCGCGTGAGTTCACGATGGGGCGCCGGACCATCGTATTGAGGTCGACGAGGCACTCGAAGAAATCCGCACGCTGCGAGATTTGATAATCCGCCTGGCTGGTCTCATTCTCTGCGCCGACTTTCCCCGCCCCTGCAAAGATGGGCCTTGTCACAAAGAACGGCGCCAAGACCTTCACGATGCGCTCGAAGGGTACCGCGCGCGACATGAGATAACTTTCGTGATAGCCGTAGCTGTTGCCCTTGCCGTCCGAGTTGTTCTTGTACAGCACACAATGGTCCCGCCCAGTCGCACGCGCCATCTGTTCCAGGCACTGAGCCATGATGTGCGCACCCGCTCGTTCGAAAGCCACGATCTCTCGCGGATTGGTGCACTCGGGCGTCGAGTATTCCGGATGGGCTCCGTCGACGTAGAGCCGGCCCCCATTCGCCAGCACCTTGTTCAGCTGACGGTTGTATTCAGGATTGGGGCGCTCCGGTTCCCCTTCGACCTCGAAGCCGCGCGCGTCGAGCAACGGGTTTTCATTTTCATAGTCCCAGACCGCTAACGGAGCCGGCAGGCCAGGATAATGCCCGATGACGGCAATGGAATTGGACACGGGATCTGCGGCGGCTGGATCGCGAGACGCGATGCCGAACTCTGTTTCTGTTCCCAATACGCGTGGCATCGTCAGCGAATTATATTCCTGCATAGGTGTGACGTCTTAGAGATAATGTCCGGTTGTGACCGTTTCGATCTGACGCGACTCGTCCGGGCTTCCGCTGATCGTCCGAAGATGCACGATCTTTTCGCCTTTCTTCCCGGAAATCTTGGCCCAATCGTCAGGATTGGTCGTATTGGGCAGGTCTTCGTGTTCCTTGAACTCTTCTCGAATGGCGCGGATCAAGTCGTCGGATCGAAGACCCCGGCCTTCCTTCGCAATCGTCCGCTTGACGGCGAACTTCTTCGCGCGCGACACGATCCCTTCGATCAACGCCCCGCTCGCAAAATCCTTGAAGTAGAGCACTTCCTTCTCACCGTTCGCGTAGGTGACTTCGATGAATTTGTTTTCTTCCGATGAAGCATACATGGCCCCAACCGTGAGATCCGCCATCTGTTCGACTAAGGCCTTGGCATCTCCGCCATGGCGCTTCAAATCTTCCTCGGCAAACGGCAGATCGACACTCAAGTACTTCGAGAAAATATCCTTCGCAGCCACGGCATCGGGACGCCCCACCTTGACCTTCACATCTAACCGGCCGGCGCGAAGGACAGCCGGATCGATGAGATCCTGGCGATTGCTGGCGCCGATGACGATCACATTGCGGAGTCGCTCCATGCCGTCGATCTCCGAGAGAAACTGCGGGACGATCGTCGACTCGATATCGGAGGAAATCCCGGTGCCGCGCGTTCTGAACAGCGCATCCATTTCGTCAAAGAACACGATGACGGGATTCCCGTCCGCGGCCCGCTCTTTCGCTTTCTTGAAGACTTCGCGGACTTGACGCTCGGACTCGCCGACATATTTATTGAGCAACTCCGGGCCCTTCACGTGCAAGAAGTAACTCCGCACTTCTTTGCCGGTGAGGTGCCCGAGCTTCTTCGCGATCGAATTGGCGACCGCTTTCGCGATCAAGGTTTTTCCGCATCCTGGCGGCCCATAGAGCAACACCCCTTTGGGCGCGCTCAACTTGTACTCCAAAAACAGGGCCGTATGAAGAAATGGCAACTCCACCGCATCACGGACCTGCTCCAACTCATGCTGCAACCCGCCGATGTGTTCATAGTCGACATCCGGCACTTCCTCCAACACCATTTCTTCCGCCTCGGACCTCGGCAGCTTTTCGATGACATAGCCGGAGCGAGGATCGTAGAGCAGATGGTCGCCAACGCTTAACCGTTCGGCAATCAGCGGATCGCCAAGTTCGGCCACTTTCTCTTCGTCGAAATGCAACGTCACCAAGGCGCGATTACCTTCCAGCACATCCTTGAGCCTCACGACTTCGCCCTGAATATCGAAACCCTTGACCTCAATCACGTTCAACGCTTCGTTCAGGACCACCTCCTGCCCCTTGCGCAAGGCCGCTCCATTGATGGACGGATGCAAACTGACTTTCATCTTCCGTCCGGAGACAAAGACATTGCCGGTTCCGTCATCGTTGAGACTGGAAAAAATGGCGTAGGCAGAGGGCGGCGCGGTCAATTTCTCAACCTCGGCGCGCAAGGCTTCGATCTGGACCTTCGCTTCCTGGAGCGTGGTGACGAGCTTCTCGTTCTGTTTGGTGGCTTGGTCGAGCTGGTAGCGGGACTGGTAGAGCCGACGGATTTCTTCTTCCATCGACTGGATCTGCACGCGAAGCTTTTCCACTTCACGAATCTGTTCGTCGTTGCGTGGGGCCATGTCCGTTTCTCCTTCTGTCAGCCGCTTGGTGATCTGCGTGACGGAATCTCGGAGAGACCGGAATCGACTCGGACTGTCTTTCTTGCCAGCTATGGCATTACTCGGAGAGCGCGAAAACCCTTGCTGCGTCGAGAAGTCCTTATCTGCGCGGATTCTATCATCCGTTCCGGAGGTGGTCAACCGGACCGCAACATGCAACAGCACGAGAGCCGTGATTGGAAACCATCACGACGCGTGCATGACAGCATCGAGCAGCCCACCTGTCGCCGACTCCACGTCATCTGCGCCGAGAATCGCCGTGATCACCGCCACGCCGAATGCTCCGGCCTGCCGCATCTCACCTGCGCGCGCCGCCGTGACTCCGCCAATTCCAATAATTGGGATGCGGACCAATCGACATACCTTCTCAAGGCTATGCAGTCCGAGCGGAGGACCGAATGCCTGCTTCGATGGGGTCTCGTAGATCGGGCCAAAGACGACATAGTCTGCGCCCTGCGCCTCTGCCTGCACCGCTTCCTCTACCCCATGCACGGAAGCACCCAGGAGCCGATCGGCCCCCAGCAACTGCCGCGCCACCGAAACAGGCAGACTATTGCTGCGCAGATGGACACCGACACCGTCCAGCGCCAAAGCAATATCGACCCGATCATTGATAAGAAGTTGAGATCTGTGCGCGGCCGTTACTGCGTGCACCTCACGCGCAAGCGCCAAGAGGTCACGAACAGAAAGGTCGCGCTCACGAAGTTGAATGGCAGGGGCTCCGACAGTGAGCGCTCGCTGCAGAAGGGGCACCAACGGTCGCCCCTTGGTCTGGTGGCGATCCGTGACGAGCAGAAGACGGCTAGAGAATTTCGACATCGGCAACACAGTGAGGCGAAAGTGCTGAGCTCTGGGCAGGATACTCAAAACGGCTGTCCAGCAAGGCCGCAGGCTTATCGAAACCGGAGGCGTACCCTCAGGGGTACGTTGAGGATTTCGATGAGTCGAGAACGACGCTGGCGGCCGTGTTCAGCATCCGGTTAAAGCATCCCTTCGATCGGGCTGCTCGCTGTGGCATACAATTTTCGTGGAATACGCCCAGCTTTGTATGCCAACCGTCCGGCATAGACTGCATACTTCATGGCCTCGGCCATCGCAATGGGATCTTTGGCCCCGGCAATGGCCGTGTTCATGAGCACCGCATCCGCCCCTAACTCCATCGCAAAGGCGGCATCGGACGCGGTCCCGACGCCGGCATCCACGATGATCGGCACTTTGATCATTTCCATGATGATCTTAAGGTTATAGGGATTGCGGATACCGAGTCCCGACCCAATCGGCGCCGCCAAGGGCATGACCGCTGGGCAGCCTACGTCAACGAGCTTCTGGGCCACGATGGGATCGTCATTCGTATAGGGCAGCACAATGAAGCCCTCTTTGACGAGAATCTTTGCCGCTTCGATCAATCCGGCGGTATCGGGGAACAGGGTCCGCTCGTCACCGAGCACTTCCAGTTTGATCAAGTCCGACACACCGGCGGCCCGGCCCAAGCGGGCATACCTCAGCGCATCCTCCACGTTGTAGCAGCCGGCGGTATTGGGAAGAATGATGTACTTCTTCGGATCGAGATAGTCGAGCAGGTTCTCTTTGGAGCGATCGGTGATGTTCACACGCCGCACCGCCACCGTCACCACATCGGCGCCAGACGCCTCGATGGCTTTTTTGGTTTCCGCAAAGTCCTTATACTTGCCTGTCCCCACCCATAGCCGTGACGTAAACACACGACCGGCAATGGTCAATGGATCATTCTGCATAGACGAAACCCCTTCCTCTGCCGTACATATCCAATGGCGCGCCGCCGCCAATGAAGCTCAAGATCTCCACTCGATCCCCTTGTTTCAAACTTCGCTGGTCGAACTCCTTGCGATCGAGAATTTCTAAATTGAGTTCCACCGCCACACGCTCGGTCTTAATGGCAAGCTCACGCAGGAGATCCCCCACGGTCGCATCTGCCCGAACGTCCCGTGGATCGCCGTTCACATGAATCTGAATCACCTCTGCCATCGTGACTCATCCTAGGGGAGCAGAATTCAGAATGTCAATAAAGCTGCGGGGCCTCGCCCCTTGCCCCCTCTCCCTGATCACGTCAGAATAGCGCCAGCTCAACCATGATCACGTCGCCACAACATAACCAGCAGGTTGCCGGCATTTTTCGGTCGATGGCTGAGCGCTTAGGCGCCCAGCGGGCGAACCCCTATCGGGTCAGAGCCTATCGAAAGGCAGCGGATGCGATCGAAGCCTTGGAAGAAGACATCGCAGATGTCGCGGCACGGCAGGCATTGGAAGAGATTGATGGAATCGGCCGAGACCTGGCCGACAAGA
Organism: Nitrospira sp.; assembly: GCA_009885705.1. Classification (GTDB taxonomy): domain Bacteria; phylum Nitrospirota; class Nitrospiria; order Nitrospirales; family Nitrospiraceae; genus Palsa-1315. The sequence continues at coordinate 6,849 of VFKF01000200.1, forward strand.
TTGAGGAATTTCTCAGAACGGGAGCGATTCAGGCCTATGAAGCCTTGCGAACGCCACTCCCCGAGTCGGTGAAGGCCTGGACTCACCTCCCGGGACTGTCTGAATCACTTGTGGCCTACCTCTATACCCGACTCTGCATCACCACATTGACCGACCTCGAGCGGCTGGTACGGTCGCACATGCTGCGCACCGTACCAGGGTTCTCAGGATCGGAAGAACGGCTGCTTGACGCGATCACCGCTTCGCAGCAGCCCCCCATTAAGACGCGCGAGGAAGCTCCTTAAAGATCTTCCAGGTCTTCAACATTTCCACCGCTTTTTGCAGTTGGACGTCCTGCTCGAGCGAAGGATCACCAGAGGCATCGACGGAAGAAGGCTGGGGCAGTGTGCCACTCTTCAGCTGGCCCTCTTCAGACCCTTTGCCATTCTGAGCCGGCTGATCTTTCCCAGGCACAACCGCAGGCTTGGCCTGCTTCGGCTCCGCCTCTTTTTCCCCGGGCTTCGACTCCCCTGCCTTCGCCACCGTGGTCGGGAGCTGAGCCTTGACCACAATGTCAGGCGTGATGCCGGTCGATTGGATCGAGCGCCCTTTGGGCGTGTAGTACTTCGCCGTCGTGAGGCGGAGACCGGACCCATCCCCCAGCGGGAGAATCGTTTGCACCGATCCCTTGCCGAACGAGGTCGTCCCGACAATGACCGCCCGCCCGTAATCTTGTAGCGCACCGGCCACGATCTCGGACGCACTCGCCGATCCTTCATTGATGAGAATGATCATGGGCGAATCGTCCATCTGATCCTTCCCCTTGGCAATCCACTCATCTTTTTTGCTCTCGCGTCCTTTGGTATAGACCACGAGTTTGCCGGCAGGAAGAAACTGCTCGGAGACCTCCACGGAGGCCGTCAACAATCCTCCGGGATTATTGCGGAGGTCCAGGATGGTCGATTGGAGCTTCTGTTCCCTGAACTGCTTGAGCACCTTGCTCAAATCACGCCCTGTCGACTCCTGGAATTGCGTCAGCCGAACGTAGCCGATATTGTCCAACACCTTCGACTTCACACTCTCGATCTTAATGGTGTCGCGGACCAGGGTAAATTGGAGCGGATCGGGAGTCCCGTCCCGCTGAATCATCAAATTGACCTTCGAGCCCTTGGGACCGCGCATCTTCTGAACCGCATCCATCAGCGTGAGGTCTTTGGTCGTTTCGTCGTTCACCTTGGTAATGAAATCGCCTGACTTGATCCCGGCCCGGTAGGCCGGTGTGCCCTCGATAGGCGCGATCACCGCCAACCGGTTCTCCTTCACGCCGATCTGAATACCCACGCCCCCGAACTCACCCTTCGTTTCAACCTGCATTTCCTTATACATATCCGGCGTCATATAGGCCGAATGCGGATCGAGGGTGGAGAGCATCCCACGAATGGCTCCCTGAACGAGATCCTTCACCTTCGTTTCATCGACATAACTCTTCTGCACTTGGGTCAACACCTCGGAAAACGTTTTCAGCTCTTCATAGGTTTCCGTGGCATGTCCGGTCCGCTCCCAACCCTTGCCGAGCATCACACCCAACACCAGCGCCACCACCACTGTCGGGCCTACCATCCAGAATCGTCGTCGGGGATACTGTTCCATAAAGATAA
>VFKF01000141.1 GCA_009885705.1 Nitrospira sp.
AGGGCGTAGCCGATGACGAAGGCCGAGAAGATCCAGCCCATCTGTTGATCGGTGATCCCGTAGGCAGGCATCATCTGCCGCGCCGTCACGGAAATATTGACGCGGTCGATATAGGTCACGACGCTGATGAAAAAGAGTAAGGCGAGAATCAGCCAGCGGATTCTGGTCGGTTGGGATGGTGGCGTGGTCACAAGCGATGATGGTGTTTGAGTGCCAAGGTGAGCGGCAGCGAGTATACCGAGTCTTGCTGCGGATCACCAGCATCCTGTCTCGATGGCGAGTGAAAAACCCTGTCACGACGCAGACTTCGTAGATTTCATGCAGGTGATTCGGTAAGATGATCGCTTCACGGTAGCGATGCGGCTTATCCACAGAACATGATCGATTGAGGGAGCAGGAGTGGTTCGACTTCGGTTTATGGCCGCACTCATCGTGATCCTGCTGATTGGCGGGGGGCTCTTCCTCGCCTATTCGCCCTATCTGACGGGCGACGATTACATCAAAGACTTTTTCCTGCAACAGCTCGAGCAGAGTATTGGCCGCAAGATCGATGTCCATCGCATCAAGCTGGTCCTATTCCCGCGCATCAGATTGGAACTGACGCAGGTCGCGATTCATGATCGGAATTCCGAGGATATTGTTTTGTCGGCCAAGCGGCTGGATTTAGTTCTTCGGCTCCTTCCGTTACTACGCAAGCAGGTGGTGGGGAAACGGCTGTTGATTGAAGAGCCGACCTTGACGCTCCGGCGCGATCGTGGCGGGCACTGGAATCTCCTCGATCAGGTCGCGCAAGGTGGCGAGGCCGATCAGGATGCGGTGCAGACGATGAGCCGAATCTTCCGTATTCGTGAGGCGACGTTGGTGAATGGGAAGCTGATCATCATCGACGACGGTCGTCCGGATGGAACCCGCACGATGGCCCTGGAGTCGGTCGAGGCCTCGCTGGTGATCAGAGCAGAGCGGGGACAGGCGGATCTGCATGTCTCCGCCAGTCATGCTGGTGAGAAGGGCCTATCTGCCATCTCTCTGGCCGGGACGATTAGTTCTGCCCAGCGGCAGTTGTTGGCGCCCAGCGATCCAGTAGCCTCACAGGTGAGACTTCAGTTCGATGGCAGCGTTGAAGCCGCGAGTCTCAATCTCCGAGAGGTTGCGGATTTCTTTGGGCCCCGTCCGGTTCCTGAGCAGGTGCAGGGCGTCGTGAATGTCCACAGCCTGGTTCGAGCCGCGCCTGGCGTGGCTGGTTATGATGTGCTGTTCTCCGATCTGTCTGCGAATCTGGAACAACTGACGCTCACAGGCCAAGCGAGCCTCTCAGGCTTATTGACGGTTCAGCCCACGTTTGCGCTGACATTTTCGGCGTCCCCGATCCAGCTCCGCCAGCTACTCACGCAGCTCCCGGCGCAGTGGGTGCATCCGCAGCTGCCGGCGATCATACAAGACCGAGAGATCGACGGGACGGTGGAGATTGTCACGGCCACTGTCACGGGGTCGTCCGTTACGGGACCGCAGCTCTCGTTGACTGGAGAATTTCGCGTGAGCCAGGGGCAAGCGCTGATTGGAGACAGCCGTGTCCCGGCTAAGGATTTAGCTGCCGTCGTCTCGGTCGAACCAGGCCGGCTCAAGGTGTCGAATCTCAGCGGACTCTATGGTGCGATCCATATGAGTGAGAGCAAGGCGCTCATCTCGTTTTTAGAGGCGGGGCCCTGGCTGGAGATGGACATTGCTGGAACGATGGCCGCGGTAGACCTGTTGCAGCTTCTGTCGAAGACCGTCAAGTCGGAGCAACTGTCGCGAGTGTTAGCGGCGTCGCGTGATGTCGAAGGCATGGCCAGTCCCACGTTTCGCTTGGTCGGTCCGCTCAATCAGGCCGGCGGTGTGACCTTTGCCGGGGGCGACATTATCGTCAAACATGTCGGTCTGACGAATCCCTCGCTGCCCGAGCGGTTGACCGGGTTGCAGGGACGGTTTGTGCTGACGGATGGCGGAACGCAGTTCGATGAGGTGACGGGGCATCTGGGTGATCTGGCCGTGCGGATCCATGGCGGCATCACGGGAGGCAGTGGCAGCGCTTTTCAGGATTTCTTGATTCGCGTCAACGGCGATGCGGGCCATATGGTCAAGTTGCTTCCTTCGAAAGCCATTCCAGCGGGAACCATCGATGGGTTGGTCAACGGCGCGCTCGTCTTGACCGGTCCAACGCTGTCGCCACACATCCGGGGTGAGGTCGTCTTGACCGAGTCGAAAGTGACGCTGTCCGATCTGGTTGAAAAACCGATCGGCGCTCCGGCGACGGTGGAGTTCGAGGGGACGATTCCGCAGGCTTCCGGGGTCGTCCTCGACAGGATTGAGCTGATCGTGCCGCCGATTCGATTGCCGATCAAGGGCAAGATTCAATTAGGTGAACATTTTTCGATCGATGCCGCGCTGTCGACTGGTACCCTGTCGTTATCGCGTGTGCCGGAATGGATTGCCAAGGGAGGATTTGAGGCAGGAAATATCGAGTTGTCGCTCGACATGAAGGGGAAGGACCTCAATTGGAAAACATGGCGGACCACTGGATGGCTGGCCTTAACCAATGGATTGATGAATGCCAAGGGGGCCGAAGGGCCCATTCAGGATTTGTATGCGCGAGTCCATTTCGTGAAGAACGGCGTGGAGATTAAACGGCTGTCGTTCCATCTGCTCGACAGCGATCTTGCGCTGGAAGGGACGATCAGGAATTGGGCGTCGAAACCGGTGATTACGGCGAAGATCGAGTCCAATCAAATGGATCTGGATCTGCTCATTCCAAAAGGCGAGCGGTCTCCCATTCGAGAATTTCTGGAAATTCTGGCAGAGACCAGCAAGGTCCAGGTGATGGCGTCGATGGCACGCGGCCACTATAAACATCTCAAGTTTGGCAGCCTCTCCGCCCGTATCACCATTCAGGACGGCGTGCTGGATGTAGACCGTTTGTCCGGCCGGTCGACCAGTGGGGACGTGGCTGGACGTATCGTGGTGCAATTGCCCCGGAAGGAGCCGGCCGACGCCGAGGTCTCGGTTCGGGCGACGGGATTGCTGGTGGAAGATGTGCTGAAATTTTTCGGCCCTAAGGCTGGCGTGATGACAGGAGAAGCTCGGGTGACGGGGACGATCCGCGGACATGGAAAGAATCCGCACGGGCTCTATCCCACATTGAACGGCAAGGTCGATGTCTTGCTTGAGAACGGACGCATCTTCAAATCGCAGGAACGGGCTATTTGGAAGATCATCAGCATTTTGAATCTGCCGGCCGTGCTGCAGGGGAAAGTCGATCTGGAGAAAGAGGGCCTGTCCTACAACAGAATCACGGCGACGATTCTTGCGCGGAACGGACTGTTCGAGACCGAAAATCTGATCATCGACAGTCCGATCGTGAAGATCACGGCAGCCGGAAACTTTGATTTACCAACTGACCAAGTCGATATGGTGTGGGCCGTCAGCCCGTTCGGGTCGTACTCGCAATTCTTGAAAACGATTCCACTCTTCGGGCGGCTCTTTGCCGGAGAGCGCAAAGGGTTGGCCACGGCGTTGTTTTCTGTCAAAGGATCGATCGAAGACCCGGAAGTGACCTACCTCCCGATGAAGTCGTTTGCCAGCGGTGTGACGGGTTTGGCGCAGTTGGCGTTCGATGTGCTGAAGAATACCGTGATGCTGCCGATCGATCTCATGACACCCGAAGAGGATAACGCTGCGGGCAAGGACACCATGCCTGCGCCTGAGCCGGTTCCATCCGTGCCTTGACCGACCTCCCCCCCCATGTTAGATTCCGAGGAACATTCACTATGGCGTCATCTACTTCACCAGCTCAACGTGCGACGGTCTTCATCGCGGCCAGCGAGAGCGACTCCAATCTCTATTACGCGACACAGTTTATCGCGCCGGACCCCTTTATTTATTTAGAGATTAAGGGTGAACGGATTCTGGTGATGAGCGACCTTGAAATGGATCGGGCCAAAAGCCAATCGTCCGTCGATCGAGTGGTCTCCTATTCGGAGGTCGAAGGGCGAGCGAAGACACAAGGCATTGCCGAGCCTGGCACCGTCGAAGTCGTCCATATCCTCTTGCGAGAAGCCGGCATCACACAGATCACGGTCCCGGCGAACTTTCCCTTCGGCCATGCCGTTAAGTTCCAGTCGTTGGGGTATCAGCTGCATCCCAAGCGGGACCCGTTTTACGAACAACGCGTCGTGAAGATCGCCGAAGAAGTACGCTATATCGAAGCGGCCCAGCGCGCGACCGAGCAGGCGGTTGCAGCAGCCCACGATCTGTTACGTCGGGCGTCGATCAATAACGATCAGCTCTGGCACGAGGGTCTGCCGCTGACGTCGGAGCGCGTGAAAAAACTCATCAATGTGGCGTTGATGGAGTGCGATTGCGTGGCTCAGCATACCATCGTTGCCGGAGGGGAGCACGCCTGCGACCAGCACAACGAAGGCAGCGGTCCGTTGCCCGCTCACCGCAGCATTATCTTCGACGTATTTCCCCGTTCGGCCTCCAACCGGTATTTCGCCGACATGTCCAGAACGGTCGTACGAGGGACCCCGAGCGCTGAACTGAAGCG
>VFKF01000092.1 GCA_009885705.1 Nitrospira sp.
AGGTCTGCAAGGGCGCGAGGCTGCGGCCTGAAGCCTGTCCGTCAAGTTAGCCAAACAGTCGATCGCGGAGGTGACGCATCTCTCCGTGCGAGCGGCTGCCGACTTCTTCGGATCGTTGAAATTCACCGAGCGGGAACTGGTCATTGCCCATCGCATCTTGAAAGAAATTCGCGAGAGGCTCGGATTTCTGGTCAACGTCGGGCTGGATTATCTGACGCTGGATCGGGCTGCCGCCACCCTGTCAGGCGGAGAAGGCCAGCGCATCAGACTCGCTACACAAATCGGATCAGGCCTCGTCGGTGTCCTCTACATCCTCGACGAGCCCTCGATTGGACTCCATCAGCGGGATAATCGACGCTTGCTCCAGACCCTGTTGCGCCTGCGCGACCTGGGCAACACGGTGGTGGTGGTTGAGCACGATGCCGAAACCATGATGGCAGCGGATCATCTGTTGGATATGGGGCCTGGGGCCGGCACGCAGGGGGGGCATGTCATTGCCCAAGGTACGCCGAAAGAGGTCATGAAGAATCCCGCCTCCTTGACGGGTCAGTATCTTCGCGGCACGCAGATGGTCAGTCTCCCCCGCCGTGAACGGAAGGCCAAGGGGCACTTGTCTATCGTGGGGGCCAAGAAACATAACCTCAAGGGGGTGACTGCCAAAATTCCCCTCGGTCTGCTCACCTGTGTGACAGGCGTGTCGGGATCCGGGAAGAGCACGTTGGTCTTGGAGGTGTTGTTCCATTCCCTTTCCCAGTTGCTCTATCACAAGAAACCGAAGATCGACGGCTGTAGGGAATTGTTGGGCGTCGAGGCGCTGGATAAGGTCATCGACATCGACCAGTCCCCGATCGGCCGGACTCCGCGCTCGAATCCTGCGACCTATACAGGTCTGTTCGACTTCATTCGGGATCTCTATTCCAACCTGCCGGAGTCCCGCGTGCGGGGTTACAAACCGGGCCGTTATAGCTTCAACGTGAAGGGTGGCCGCTGTGAAGCCTGTGAGGGCGATGGCTTGATCAAGATCGAGATGCATTTCCTGCCGGACGTCTATGTGACCTGCGAGGTCTGTAAGGGGCAGCGGTACAACCGCGAGACGATGGAGATTCACCATAAGGGGAAGAGCATCGCCGACGTGTTGAACATGACCGTGGACGAGGCCGTGCAGTTTTTCGAACATATTCCCTTCATCAAGCGGAAGCTCGACACGTTGCACGATGTCGGGTTGCACTATGTGAAGCTTGGCCAGTCGGCCACCACGCTGTCAGGGGGCGAGGCGCAACGAGTCAAACTCTCACGCGAACTGTCGAAACGTCCGACCGGGCGCACGATGTACATTTTGGATGAACCGACGACCGGGCTTCATTTTGCCG
>VFKF01000380.1 GCA_009885705.1 Nitrospira sp.
CCACATCAGACTGCAACTGGGCACTGGCACGACAATCTCGTACCCTTTCTCGACCCATGGCAGAAACGAGGCGACATTCGCCGAAGCGGCCTGCTGAATCGCAGCCGTATCGCCGATATCGAACGAGGGCATGCCGCAACAACGCTGTTCGGGAATCACGACATGGACACCGTTTTTCTCGAGGACTTGAATCGTTGCTTTCCCGACGTCGGTCGCTTGATAGTTGACCAGACAGCTCCCAAAGAGCGCGACCTTCCGCGGCGCGGAGGCAGGAACCTGTGCCGCCCCTCGGCGCTCCCACCAATGGGTAAAGGTCTCCGCAGCAAAGGGCAGGACCTGCCGATCCCGATGCACACCGACCATCGGCTCCGTGACTTTTCGAAACAATCGAAGACCCAACAGCCAATTGACAATCGGCGCCAGCAGACTCCCAAGGGTGCCAATGAGATCCGTCTTGATCAAGAACCAATCGCGCCAGCTTACCCCGCGCGTCGCGGCCAGATGCTTCTTCCAGGCGATCATCAAGCGGGGAAAGTCGAGTCCATACTGATGCGGCGGCGTATAAGGGCAGTGGTTGTAACAGAGCTTACAGTAATAACATTCGTCGACAATCCGGTGATGATCCGTGGACGTCAACTTGGCGACGTCGCCCTCATACCGGTCGATGCCGTCCAGCAGCGTGTTGAAGGAAGGGCAGAGATTGAAACAGCGCCGGCAGCCATCGCAGACTTCGTAAATGCGCTGCGTGTCTTTCTGGAGCTGTGCGGGATCGATGGGGTTGAGCAGGCTCAGGCCATTCACGTGTCCATTGTCTCCTGTGACGTCTTTGAATTACAAGATCGGAAAACACAAAGGGTGAGCTGGAATAGTTCCAGCCCACCCCCCTGTGTCGCACATCGAAAAATTCTAGAGCTGCTTCAGACTCTCGAGGCCCTTCGTGAAACGATTCGCATGGGACCGCTCCGCTTTGGCGAGAGTCTCGAACCATTCGGCCAGTTCAGGAAATCCCTCGTCCCGAGCCGTTTTGGCCATACCGGGATACATCTGGGTATACTCGTAGGTCTCGCCCTCAATCGCCGACTTGAGATTCGCTTCGGTATTGCCGATCGGCACCCCGGTCGCCGGATCTCCGACTTCCTTCAAAAAGTCCAGATGCCCAAAGGCATGGCCTGTTTCCGCCTCGGACGTATCGCGGAACAGACCTCCGATATCAGGAAAGCCCTCGATGTCCGCCCGCCGGGCGAAATAGAGATAGCGCCGATTGGCCTGCGATTCACCGGCAAAGGCTCCCTTCAGATTGTCGTGGCTCTTCGTCCCCTTCAAACTTTTCCCCATCGCGTCCTCCTCCATATGCTAAGAAATCGAACCGTCACCGCAATCGTACCACTCTCCCCCCGCTGAATAACATAGCGATCCTCGCGGGATCAATGGGCCACCGCAGTTTCTCATCCGACCGATTGAAACCATGGCAAGGCCGACTCCATCTCAGCTAAGGACTTATACGTCTGATCCTTGGCAGACAAGATCGGGGAGATTACCGGCCAGGAAATCGCGAGCGCTGGATCGTTCCAGATGATGCCTCGCTCGTCGCCCGGGGCATAATAGTCCGTGCACTTATAGAGAAACGAGGCACGGTCGCTGCTCACGCAGAACCCATGGGCACAACCGGGCGGCACATAGAGCTGGCGCCGATTCTCCGCCGAAAGCTCGACCCCATACCACCGGCCAAAGCTTGGCGACCCCTTTCGGATATCCACGACAACATCGTACACAGATCCTTCTGTCACCATCACCAGCTTGCCCTGAGCATGGGGCTCTTGATAGTGGAGCCCGCGCAATGTGCCCCGCATAGACTGTGAATAGTTATCCTGGACAAAGGGGCCGGGAATGCCGGCTTCTGCGTACCGGCGTGCATGGTACGTTTCAAGAAAAAGCCCACGAGGATCGCGGAAGATATCCGGTTCAATGAGCAATACGCCAGAAAGATCCGTTTTTGTGACCCGCACGATGCTCCTTTTATCTTACTATCCGTCTCTTTTGTGCAAGACGAGTGCGCCCCGAGCCCGAAGTTCCTGGTTCGAAGCTCAGAAAACCTCGAACTTTGAACCCTCGCCTCACTCGCGCAACTAGCCCGACGCCGGCTTTTGGGGATCGACGATCTCAGGAGGATCAGGGTACAATCGACCGAGCCGATCAATGAGCGGCTTCGCGGCCGGCGTACTCTCGCGAGTCGGCTCACTCACCGGATGATCCCAGGTGAGGGTACGAATATTGGCCTCTGCCAATAATGAACGGATCGTAGACAGGCAGGCTTCCAGCGTCAACTCTGTGCCCCCGCGGAGATCGAGCACACGCTCCTGACGATCGGTCGGTGGCGCCTCCGTATGGATGAGCGACCAACAACGGTCGAAAATCTCGACACGAAGGTCAGCTGGCACATTCAGCGTCGTGAGATCGGCCGTACAGAGGGCCGACACAAACAGGACGAATTGCAGATCCGGCATCCCGGGATTATGGATATCCAATGATGGCATCGCGCAGCATTATCAATGGCAACCGGCATGGAGTCAACGGGCACAAGGCCCCTCCACATAGGCAGCTATCACGACTGAAGATGAGGAGCATCCGACCATGGTTACGATTTCACTGATGGGCCAGCTACAGACCGCCGATGGGGAACGGGACCTCGCCTGTGAGGTTCCATCACCGATGTCTGTCCGCCAGGTGATCCAGCGGCAGGGCATTCAGTTACGCCATCTGCTCCAACTCATCCGCGAGAAGAAAGTGCTGGTGACTATCAATAAAAAAATCGCGAGCGACGACTCACTCGTTCAGGACGGCGATGCCGTCAGGCTGGTGGGACACGATGGGATGGGTGGGACCGGGCTCGGCCCCTCGCTCTAACGAGGCCACAAACTACAGGGCCGACGCCCCTCTCGGGGAGTCGGCCCTGCGATGCTTCATGCAGCACGAAAGAAGCTGATAGAAGGCGCGGACGTCCGATCTACACCGGACGGTCTCCGCTTACTTCTTGCCGAGGATCGCATCCTTGGCGGCCTTGGCCACACGGAACTTGACCACACGCTTGGCCGGAATCTTGATCGGCTCGCCGGTCTGTGGGTTCCGACCCATGCGGGCCTTGCGATTCGCCAACACGAGCTTCCCGATCCCAGGAATCACGAAAATGTTCTTCGCTTCCTTGTACGCCAAGGCGGCAAAGTCATCCATGAGCTGGACGGAGGCCTTCTTGGTTAATCCGGTCTTCTGGGCCAGGTGATCGGCAATCTGCGACTTGGTCATTGCTTTAGCCATACGAGCAACCTCCTTAAAAACGGTGATGGTGAATTGTAGTGAACTCGCCCTTCGTGACTCCGCTCAGACTCGATGAATATTCATGAACGAATAGTCCTGTTGCTGGAAGCGGCGAAAACCTGCGGGAGTCTATCCAAGCGTTCAGAGGCTGTCAACAGGAAAACACAGGCCAGGCCTAGGGAAACGCCGCCGCCGACTTCTTGCAGTTTCAAGACCTGCCAGCGTAGAGTATCGTCCGTTGGCGTGTGTGTGAGTCGAAATGGCCGCATCCTGGAGTTGTAGCATGGCGAAAGAACTACCCATTCTGCCATCGTCTGTCCAGCAGGACGACGCGGCGGAAGCCGAGCCACATCAGTATTCTCGCGTGTTTTGTCAGAAGGAAAATTCACCACCGATCCGTTTACTCTTGGAATTTCTCACGTCACGCGGTCAAACTCCAATCACTCCGCCGAACATGGACGACACCATGCTGGATGAATGGGCCTGGGTCCAGGTGACGCTCGGGTACGATCGCAACCGGAAGCCGGTTCAAGTCTTCTGTGTCCGGGATCGAGGCACCTATCAGGACGTGTTCGACAAAGAGAAGGCACAGTTTTTAGACATCCTCTCTGCTCACGACGATGTCGAAGCAGAACTCGTACGCGCGTATGTGGAACGCGCGCGGTTTGTGCTCACCACTCGATTTGCCCAGAATGACATGACCGATGAAGGCTATGACTTCAACGGATGGATCTTGGAATTCTACCAAGACCAGTGCAACGGCATCGTCCAGCTCGACAGCCAAGGCTTCTACTCACCCAAAGGCGACCTGATCATCGATCTCTCCGTCAGAGCAGAATGAGCCACCATGTTAGGAGCCTATCTGACATTGATCCTTCTACTGCGG
>VFKF01000205.1 GCA_009885705.1 Nitrospira sp.
ACCTCGTCCATTCTTCCTCCTTCCCCACCCACTCATCACCCATCACGTCCTCCCCCCTCTTGCCGCCTGAAGCTCGGCCCTGTTACATTCATCCCCTATGACCATGCAATTTCAGAAAATCGATCCGCGCGTGACCATTACGACGCCGTTCGGCGAGATCAAAATTCGCTTCTACCCGGATGACGCGCCGCGTCACGTCGAGAACTTCATCAAACTCGTAAAAATGGGGTTCTATAATGGCACCACCTTCCATCGCGTGGTTCCCGGATTCATCATTCAGGGCGGCGATCCCCTGAGCAAAAATCCAGACCGTTCCCTGCATGGGTCGGGCAGTCCCGGATACTGGCTCAATCCGGAAACCAGCGATCGGCCGCATAAACGGGGCGCCATCGCCATGGCCAAGGTGCCACGGGAGAGCAATAGCACCAGGGATTTTAACGATAGTGGATCGCAGTTCTACATCAGCGTTGCAGACAACAGCGGACTAGACCGCACCTATACGGTCTTCGGCGAAGTCTTTCGGGGCATGGATGTGGTCGATAAGATCGTCGCCGCGGTCCGGGACGACTGCGACAATCCCCTTGAACCGATCCCCATGACCATGACCGTGAAGGAGTAAGGAGAGCACGAGCGAAGTTTGTTGGAAGCGAATGGGACTCCGCGAGGTGAGGTGGACGGTGATCCGATTGAAATGCGATAAGAATCTCTAGGTTCTTGCCCGCTCTTCACGTCTTTCTGTTCCGTCAATACACGACATAGTCCGTTCTGCATCTGCTGTTTCCCTGAGCCGAAGCATGTCTTCTCTGACATGTTTGGTAGGGGAATTCATACAGGCTAACAAAACCGCCTCAGCTCATTCGAGCCATCTGGTGTTTCTCCGCAAAACATCAATGTTTTCGACATCGACGATTGGCACACCGATTGCGTAAAGGCCTGGACCATCCAGAGGAGTTTCATGACCGCTACACAAGTCCGTTTTGAAGTCAGTTTGACCAGAACCACGATCGTGGCGACAGCCATCGCCGTCATATTGTTTTTCTGGTCCATTGCCTCGGTGCTCAGTGAAGAACTCGAACAAGGGAATCTCTTCCATGTCGTCGAAGCTATGGTTTTTCTCTTATTGGTGGGATTTCTGATCTCAGGAAACTTCGGCTATCAATTGGCCCGGCTGGCCTATC
>VFKF01000471.1 GCA_009885705.1 Nitrospira sp.
GCGTCAGTCTAGCAGGAGGCCTGTCCCCTGTAAAACCCCTGGCCGAGCTGATGACGATGCCGTCGAGAATCATGCGCATGGCGTGATCGCGCCACGTCAAGTGAATCCTGTCGCATTGCGCCAACTCTTCCCGGTATGTTACCTGTGACAGGCTATCGAATTGCTCGCAGGAACCCGCCATGGAACTGATGACCACATCTACTGACGAACGATCATGCCTGCAACAGCCTGGCGCAATCCTCCTCGTCTCCTGTTATGAACTCGGGCACCAGCCGATCGGCATCGCTCAACCGATGGGATTTCTCGAACAGGCAGGATTTGCGCCGACCGGACTCGACATCGCGATTGAAGACATCGATGAAACGGCCCTCCGGGTCGCGCAGTTTGTCGGCATCTCCGTGCCCATGCATACGGCGCTCCGGCTGGGCGTGCGGGTCGCTGAATTGATCCGGACAATGAATCCAGCCTGCCATATCTGTTTCTACGGGCTGTATGCCTCGATCAATACAGAGTATTTGCTCCAGACACTGGCCGACTCGGTCGTGGGGGGAGAGTATGAAATTCCTCTGCGGTCGCTCATCAAGGCACTGGATCGGAATCAGGCCATCGGCCTCATTGAAGGAGTCAGTTCCCGGCAGCGAGTGGTCAGTCCCTCGCTGCAGCGTGGGTATGCCTCAACAGCCTCAACGGTCCCGCACCCCATCCCGAGTCGCAAGGGACTCCCGACGTTGGACCGGTATGCCCGGCTCGAAGAGCAGGGTGCCGAACGGCTGGTCGGATACGTCGAGGCCAGCCGCGGATGTCTCCATCGCTGTCTCCATTGCCCTATCGTGCCGGTCTATGACGGACGTTTCGTGCTCGTTCCGGAATCCGTCGTCCTGGAAGACATCAGGCGCCAGGTGGAAGCAGGCGCCACACATATCACCTTTGGCGATCCGGATTTCCTCAACGGCCCAGGACATTCGCTACGCATCGTGCGCGCCATGCACGAAGAGTTCCCCTGCCTGACGTTCGATTTCACCGCAAAAATCGAGCATCTCTTGAAGCACCGTGCCCTGATGCCGGACTTGCGTGCGCAGGGATGCCTGTTCGTCATCTCCGCGGTGGAGTCGTTCAGCGACTCTGTGCTGAATCTCCTGCAGAAGGGACATACAGGCGCGGACGTGATCACGGCGCTCGGCATACTACGAGAAGCAGGCATCGCCCTTCGTCCGTCGCTCGTAGCTTTTACGCCCTGGACCAGCTTGGACGATTACCTTCATATGTTAGACATGGTAGAAACCCATGACCTGATCGATGCGACCGATCCGGTACAGCTGAGCATTCGCCTCTTGGTTCCTCCAGGATCGGCGTTGCTCGACCAATCTGACATTCGGCAGTTTCTCGGTGCACTCGATCAGGCCGGCTTTCAATATCCTTGGACACATCCGGACGAGCGGATGGATCAGCTGCATCAGGCGGTAAGTGGGATCGTGGAGGCCAGTGCGAAGGACGAGACAGACGCAATGCTGACCTTTGATCGCATTCGTACGGCGGCCCATGAGATGGCCGGACGTCGAGTGGGGGCCTCGACTCGTACAACGCTCGCCAGGCCCGATCGCCAAAAACCGCCTCGATTAACGGAGTCCTGGTTCTGCTGCGCTGAGCCAACGACCCGGCAGTTCAAGCCGCTCCTGACAAAGGGGTATGGAGAGATCTAGACTATCCGCGAGCCACATCTATAGGGAGACGAATTGTGCAAGCTGAACTGATGACACAAGGCACCAAGATCCAGGAACTATTGGGATTGACGCAATCCCCGGTGGCGATTGCGTTTCGAGAGACAGCCCCGTCGGATATTCCGCGGGTCACCGCCCCGGCGCCGGCAGGATGCGGCTATTGGAAGCTCGCTGGGGAAGGCCAGAGCTTCTATACCGAAGCCTCGGACCACTATACCTGTCCTGTCGGGGCCCATACCCACGGCGTGGATCTGCCGCCACAGGTTGCGGCGGAGCTCAACGGGCTCGTCCAGACCATGGTGGGGCTGCAGTACCTCACGATGGCCGATATTCCCATGATCCCGCGCCGACAGGACACCTTTCGCGTGGCCCTCTATGCGCCAATGGCGAAGGCAACCTTCGCCCCAGACCTGATCTTGATCCGGGGAACCGTCAGGCAACTGATGCTCCTGGCGGAGGCAGCCCAGGCCGCCGGTATCGCAGGTGGACACCCCACCATGGGACGGCCGACCTGCGCCGTGCTTCCGGAAACGCTGCAATCGGGACAGACGTCCAGCAGTTTTGGCTGCATTGGCAACCGTGTCTACACGGGGCTTGGGGACGACGAGGGGTATTACACGATCCCAGGCGCAAAACTGGCCGCCATAGTCGCCACACTGTCGATCATCACCGAGGCGAATCGGCAGCTGGAAGCCTTTCACCGAAGCCGCGCAGGAACAGCCGCCCCTCTCGCGAGCTAAACCGATATCATGCCGAGACTGCTCTTGCTGCTACCGGCCACGACCTACCGCGCAGAGGCATTCCTCGAAGCAGCCCGCCTCGTGCCTGTCTCAGTGACCCTGGGCATGGAACGGGCTCCCGACGGCGTTCCGGCCGCCTCGGGAGACCTCTTGCTGCTTGACCTGCACCATCCAACAGCCGCTGCGCATACCGCCGCCGAATTCGCCAGACAGCACCCGATTGATGCGGTGCTCGGCGTCGACGATAGCACCGCCGTTGCTGCCGCAACCATCTCAGAAGCCCTGGGACTCCCGTACAATTCCGTTGCCGCTGTCACCGCCACCAGCAATAAACGCGAGATGCGGGAGCGGCTGTCCCGGCAAGGCATCCCCGTGCCCCACCATCGCGTCTACCCCTACGACGGCGACCCGCGAACGTTCGCAACAGCGGTCGACTATCCCTGCGTCCTGAAGCCGCTGACCCTCTCCGCCAGTTGTGGGGTCATTCGTGCCAACAATGAAGAAGAGTTTTGTGCGGCATTCCACCGTATCGGCGCGCTCCTCACCCGTTTGGGTTGGGCTGCCCGCGACGAGCAGGCCCGCTGGATCCTCGCCGAGGATTTTGTGCCAGGATGCGAAGTGGCGTTGGAGGGATTACTCACGGACGGCACATTGCAGCCACTGGCGCTCTTCGACAAACCTGACCCGCTCGACGGCCCTTTTTTCGAAGAGACGATCTATGTGACCCCGTCGCGTCTACCCGCTGATGTCCAGCAACAGATATTCAACTGTGCGGCGCGAACGGCGCAGGCGTTTGGGCTCCGTGAAGGGCCGGTGCATGGAGA
>VFKF01000325.1 GCA_009885705.1 Nitrospira sp.
CGATGTTCGCGCCCCTCTGAAAGCCACGTCAGTTCCCCCTCGTAACTCGGAAAGAGAATCGGGCGGCAGACGCTTTCGCGAATCGCCTCGGCATACCCATACGTGAAGTCGGCTTGGCTCTCACCCTGCTCGTACCGCACATAGGGAATCGGGTTGTTATCGGAACGAAACGGGGTGCCGGATAAGGCCAGACGAAAGACCGCGTCGTCGAACGATTCCCGCAGGGCGTTGCCCCAATCTTTGCCCTCGCCCGCATGGTGCAACTCATCGAAGATGAGCAGCGTGGGCCTGTTCCGGCAGGCACGCTGGAACACGCCAGGGGCGAGACAGACTTGCTGGTAGGTCACGACGGCGCCATGGTAATCACGCGCTTCGATGCCCTGCTCGTTCGTCAACGCCGGATCCAGTTGAATCCCCACCAGGCCGGCAGCCGTCGCCCATTGCGTACGCAAGTGATTCGTCGGACAGATCACCAAGACACGGGTCGCCACCCGATCCGCCAGGTACTGATGGGCAATGCGCAGGGCAAATCTTGTTTTGCCTGCTGCGGGTGTGGCCGTCGCAAGAAAATCAGGACGCGAATGGGTCAGGACGCTGGATACGGCACGAGCTTGCCACTCGCGCAGTTTGGCCGTCCAAGGAGACAGGGTCACGACAGCCTCTTTCTACTGGTCACAGGGTCTGGTCACGGGAACGACCACGTGAGGACTCAGGTTCATGCTGCACCGAACGATTCGTCATAGACTGATGTTGTCTCATAATCGGGAGGGTTTGGTCGACCCCTCCGAATGCCTCGCCCAACCGTTTCATCTCTTTCATCACATCCTGTTGTAATCAGTGGCCATCTGTGTCTTCTGCTCTCTTCGGAAAGTGAGCGCTTTCTTGCCTTACGCCGCTCTTGCTTTAGGATGGAGCAGTGACAGGTAGTACGCGCTCAACATGATTGATACCAGATGGAGAAACAGCCCCACATCGCCGATAGCCGCGACTCTGGCTTGGTTTCAACGGCTCGCTTGAACAGACAACGGCGCTCACCATTTACGGCAGACCGCTTCCCCGAATGGATGGACCACCATCACATTCGGCTCCTGTTCGTATTCGCGATCATGACGATGGTGACAGTCTTCTGTCTGGGTTGGGCCCTCTACACCATCCAGCAGCGGTTGATCCAATCCAGTGGCCATAGCCTGGTGCAGGCAGCCACAGATGCCGCCAGTAAACTAAACATGCTGATCCTGGAACGATCCGGCGATATTCAGCTGCTCTCCGAAGCTCCGATCGCTCAAGGTCAGAACCCGGAGACATTGACACAGTATCTCCGCCAACTGCGTCACACCTACCCGGCCTACCGATGGATCGGCGTTACGGATTCACAAGGGAGGATCGTCGCAACCACAACCCCGTCGAGCGCGTCTCTCGACCAGAGTCAGCGGCCCTGGTTTCTGCTGGCGCGCAACCTCACTGGTGTCAGGATTCTGGATGCACAGATGAGCGAGGAATCAGACGTGACCTCGGCGATTACGGTGATCGCGCCCCGGCACAGTCCCGACGGTCGTTTTCTCGGCGCCATCAAGGCCGTCGTAGGCATTCCCTCACTGATCACAATCCTTGACGACACGATGCAGGTGCTCAAGGATATCGAGTGGACTGAAGAATCGCACCTTGAATATCAGCTCCTGAACGAACACGGCGATCTGCTTGCGGATTCGGCGCTACAACAAGACGGCCACCTCAACCTGAAAGAACTTGGCGTCCCTTCCGCCACCTTAGTGACCGACCATGCACGAGGGTTCGTCGAGGAGACGCACCTTCGCCGAGGCACCTCCGTCATCACCGCCTATGCGCAACTGACCATCCCTCACGCCGAGCCAAACGTACGATGGGGCATCTTAATTCGTGTAGACCGGGACAGTATTCTTGCCCCCATTCGGTCGTTTCTTTGGAAACTGTCGTACCTATCGCTGCTGCTCCTGCTTCCCTTGGTCGGCCTTGTGCTCTGGATGATCAAGGCCCGCCACGAAGAATGGAGCAGCGCGAAGCGGGAATCTCAGCGAGCGATCGACGCGGAATCGGCCCTCACGAAACGGACGGAAGCGCTTCATGCCTTGGTCGTAGCCACACAGACGTTGTCTGCGCAGCAAGACCTCGACGGACTGATTGAACATCTCCTCAATATTGCGAGAGACATCACCGGCGCACGCTACGCCGCGTTAGCCGTCTTAACCGAGGACCAGCGCGAGCCAGGGCAATTTCTCAGCATCGGATTCGATGATGCAGCGGCTGACGCCATCCAGTCACTCCCGTTCGATCTAGACGCGCGCGAATCCCTTGGACAGGAGAACGGGACTCTGTCCCTGCATCATCTTGAGAAACACTGGGCATCGCAAGGGCTTCCAGCAGACCACAGGCCCATGACGTCATACCTCGGGGTATCGATCCGGTGCCATGACCGATTCTTTGGCCGGCTCTCGCTCGCGAACAAACAGACGCCACACGGCCTCGTGACAGACTTCAGCGAACTGGACGAACAGATTGTGCTGACCCTGGCCACCCAAGCCGGCACCGCCATTCAAAATCTACAGTTGCTCCACGACTCCAAGGAACAGGCCAAGCACGATTCATTGACGGAGTTGCTGAATCATTCAGCGATCCTGAACGCCTTGACCCAGGAACTTTCACGGGCAGAGCGAAACCACCAGCCTGTGGGGGTCTTGATCGCAGACCTCGACCATTTCAAGCGGGTCAACGATACCTATGGGCACCAGGTTGGAGATACCGTCCTTCGAGAAGCCGCACAACGACTCCGCGAAACCGCACGCAGTTACGATCACGTCGGTCGTGCCGGCGGTGAAGAATTTTTGATTGTGGTGCCGAATTGCGACCTTGAGGCGTTGCGAGAATGTGCCGAACGTTTTCGGGCCGCCATCAGCGACATGCCCTTTGATACGCCCAGTGGCCCGCTCACCATTACCGTGAGCATCGGGGCGACGGTCTGCTCCGCCGAATATCCGTTGAGTTCAGAGCTCTTGAGGAAGATGGCCGACTACGCGCTTTATCGTGTCAAAAGCCACGGCAGAAACGGGGTCGACATCGTGCCCCATCCCCACACGCTGGCGGGGGAACAGTTGAAAAAGATCGCATAACGCGCAGCAGATGTTGTGGATGAGGAAGACGGGACACGGAGAGCGTGGAGACTGTCAAAACCGATAGCTGATCTCGATCATATGCAGATCGTATCCACGGGCATCGCTCCCATAGAGGGACGCATCGGACGTATGATGGAACCAGTAGCCCAGGCCGAGCCCGCCATAGACCTTCGCTGTGACTGCCGTATCCCACACGAACTGGAACGTCCCCCCCAAGCTCTGATTCGTAAAGTGATGCTGACTGAAGAGGGCCCCTCCTCCTCCGAGTTCTAACGTAAGCCACCCGTCTTTTTTTCCGAATACAAACCCGGGAGTCAACGTAGTGACAAATGCGGTATCCCCCGCTACCGTCACAGCTCCGACCGTCCCCATCAATCTTGTGCCGACTCCCCAGCCAGACGCCGAGTACCATTCCCAAGGCATGGACCAGTTGGCCATGACGTCATACTGCTGAAAGTACTCCGTCTCTTTTTTACCGATCGGAGAACTTCCACTGACGCCTCCCCGCACCCCGATGCTGTTCAAGCGAATTTCTTCCGCCTGACTCGGCAAAGGAACAAGAAGACACCACATCAATCCAACGACGGCCAACGGCAGGGTCATTCGTGACATTACAGCTCCTCCCTATCTCGCACAGAGACAGGTCTCAGTGACCGCCATCGACCCCCACCTCCGCCGTCGCGTGCAGCAATATAGGGTCAGTCCAAACTCGCTCGTGATCTCTCAAGACCGGATGGCTGAGTGATCCTCCACTAGACGGATCCTCCACACACACACTCCAAGAGGGTGTGGCCAGGATGCCCTTTACTGCGCGCATCGAACGAGCACCTTCCAAGCGTGCGCGTTCTGCGAGCAAGAAGGGCACCTGGCTATACCCTCTCCCTACCCCCACCGCATTTCCAGCTCAGGAAACTTCGCCTTGTAATCATGATGGCTGGTCCGGATCACCTTCATGGCTTCCTCGCGACCATAGATACTCGTAATTTCAACTTTATGCTGCGTGCTGCCGGGCGCACTCTTATAGGTCAAAAAATAGTGCTGCAGGCGATCGATCAAGGCCATGGGAACTTGGCTGATATCCGTATACCCACCATAGGTCGCATCGTCTTTCATGACGGCGATGATCTTGTCGTCCGCTTCGCCATCGTCTGCCATACTGAGCCCACCGATGGGAAGAGCCGTCAGTAGAATGTCGCTGTGGGGAATCGTCTTTTCCGTCAGGACGCAAATATCGAGCGGATCGCCATCACCGATCATATCCTTGCGTTTGGCCCTCGCCGAAAACAACGCCGCCACCCCGTCGCCGCAATAGGTTTGCGGAATCAGTCCGTAATAGACGGGACAATAGTTCGAGAATCGCTGGGGACGATCGACCTTGAGAAAGCCACTGACCTTATCGACTTCGTACTTCACCGTATCGGTCGGCACGATTTCAATATAGGCCGTCACCACCTCAGGGGCCTGCTCTCCGATCGAGACTCCATGCCAAGGATGGGCTCTGAACATCAGGCTCATTAGTCGCAGCACGGAATCGGCTTGGTTGCCGCTCATCACGTCTTCCTCCAATGAATGTTATGAAAGTATGAACTGAATAAGTAGGACGTCTACCCTAACACCTGACACGAAGAGGATATCGGGGATTGCTCACCACTCCACGTAAAAACTGCTTTTTATCCTTACCCTAAATCTCAGGCCGAGACACAACTGAAAATAATCCCTCCATGCTCTCCACTATTCTCAAAAGAGGTGGCTGATGGTCCCCAGTTGGTTGCATCCTTCTCACCTATTTTCTCAAAGAGGGTGTAGTCAAGCTGCCCTTTACTGCGCGCATCGAACGAAGTTCATATGAGCGTGCGCGTTCTGCGAGCAAGAAGGGCACTTGGCTATGCCCTCCCACCTCTTGGCTGCTCCAGAAACAACCGCACGCCGACCTTCTGTCCCTTAATCCTGGTGCGGCTAAGGGTCTCGATGATCTCGCGCGCCATCACTTCCGGCACTTCCACCAGCGAGAATCGATCCATAATTTCGACGGCGCCGATCGAACTCGAATTGAGTCCGGCCTCGTTGGCGATCGCTCCGACGAGATCGCCAGCCCTGATACCTGCCTCCCGGCCTGCGCCGATATAGACCTTCGCCATGCCAGGTGTCCGTCCGCCACGGCCTGGCGAGTTGAACGGCCTGCCCTGTCCCTCTCTCGGCATCATGGCTCCAGCCCGTCCGCGTGGATCCGCTCGAGAATCTTCCATGGGGCGCCGCCCCATCGACGGACGCTCCGGCGGCCTGTTCGACACGGCCGGAATATCGTATTCCTTCCGCTCCCCACCCTGCAGACGAAACACGAGCTTGAGGGCGGCCGCCGCCACTTCCGCCGGGTCTGCCTGTTCAGCCATCGAGGCCACCACGGCCCGAAACAGATCCAGTTCGCCTGCCGCCAGCACTTCTTCAAGCGCCGCCTTGGTTCGTGCAAGCCGTTTGGTGCGCAGGTCCGCAATGGTCGGCACTTGTGTCACGACAATCTTGGCCTTCGTGAGCTGCTCAATATTCCACAGCAATCGCTGCTCACGCGGGTCGAGAACAGTAATCGCCGACCCTTCACGCCCGGCCCGTCCTGTCCGTCCAATCCGATGGACATAGACCTCTGACGACATGGGCAGATCGTAGTTCACCACATGCGACACGGAGGGAATATCCAATCCTCGGGCTGCCACATCGGTCGCCACGAGGAGTTCGGTTTGACCGGATCGGAACGACGCCATCACCCGATCGCGCTGGGGCTGATTCATTCCGCCATGGATCGCTTCGGCCTTATGCCCGCGGCTGGTCAACATCGCGGTGAGTTCATCGACTTCGATACGCGTACGGCAGAACACGAGGGCAGATTTCGGCGCCTCCATGTCAAGGATGCGCGCCAAGGCCGCCACCTTGTGCGGTCTGGTGACGATATAGGCCGTTTGGTGCACGCGTGGAGCTGCGCCCGCCTTCAGCGGTTCTTTCGCGATTTTGATCTCGACCGGATCCTTGAGATGGCGCTTGGCAATGGAGGCAATCCTGGGTGGCATGGTCGCGGAAAACAGCGCCGTCTGTCGCTCTTTCGGCACCTGCTCCAGGATGGCATCCAGATCATCGGCGAACCCCATGTCCAGCATTTCATCGGCTTCGTCCAACACGACCATCTGAATCGTTTTGAGCTGCAGCGTTTTCCGGCGAATATGGTCCAGTGCACGGCCAGGCGTCGCCACGATGACATCGACACCGCGCTTCAGCGCATGGAGCTGGGGACCGATCGCCTGTCCTCCATAGACCGGGAGCACAGTGATCTTCAGTTCTTTGCCATACCGCGTCACTGCTTCGCCGACCTGCATCGCCAATTCTCTCGTCGGAACCAGGATGAGCGCGGAGGGACAGCGCCGCGCTGAATGGGCGATGCGCTGGAGCATCGGCAGCGTGAAGGCCGCCGTCTTACCGGTTCCGGTGGCCGCCTGGCCCAAGAGATCGCGGCCTGCCAAAAACGGAGGAATCGCTTCCCGCTGGATCGGCGTGGGCTCTTCATAGCCCAGCGTATCGAGCGTAGTGAGCAGCGCGGCTTCCAGGCCCAACGCGGCAAAACCTGGAGAAAACCCTTTCGCCGGCGTTTCCGCAGGTGGGTTGGTGCTATCGTGTTTCATAAAATGTATCGACTGCCTTTCTGGATAGGATCTCGAATGGTGTGTATGTGCTCTACCCCTCGCCCTCTCACAGCAAGGGGGATAGCCTCAATGAGACAAGAGGCGCCGAACCCTAAGGCCCTTGGCGCATGCTGGTCTCTGCGTCAGATGGTAGCTCAACGCGCGATCACGATCACGTGTCACGAGCGAGAGAATGTTATTCAGAGACTCGGGGGAGAGAATCGTATCAGGCCCGTTCAGAGGGCTGCGGAAGACACTTGCAGATACCTTCTCACCGAACAACCATCAATCAAGTACGCAGTATACACCTATTTGGTGTATCACTCGCCACTTATTCCTTCGGCTCTTCAATGGGCCCCGCCCATTCCCCTTTGGCGAGTATCGCCTCCGGAAACCCGCCATCCGGCCATTGAAATTGGCGGTATCGGTCTTAACAAGATGCTGAAAAAGTCCGCCAGCTTCGTTCTCGCCTCGAACGCATCCTCAACGTAGCCCTGAGGCTACGCCTCCGGTGCGTTCGTCGGCTGCGGCCTTGCTGACGGCCTTTTTGAGCATCCAGCACAGAGATTTTCCATTGTTCACCGATACTTATGCTATCGGACTGCTCCTCTGCTTAATTGAGTTTTCCTGCAACCTGTTAGGTCTTCGGTGGGTAGACCCTCTCAAACTCTTTGTCTCCCCACTCTTTTTCTCCAGGAATTGGCGGGAGTGGTCCCAACCAAAGCCCCCCTTCATCTGTATCAGCCACTTTCAATGAAGAATAATATCTCTCTGCGGGATCGCGCGTTTTTATATCCGCTACAATTTCCGACAAATTCGAAGCTGTAACTGACGACTGTGCGGATGCAATCAATTCAAATAGCCCATCCATCACAGCTTCAGCCGATTGTTTTGTTGGTGTTGCGCCTTTATGCGACAACTCATTCCGCGCCTTTCTCGCCGCGTCTAGCTGTCGATAAACCCCCTCAGAAAGAATACCTCGTTGGAATAACACTTCAAGCCTGGTAGATATTACCCATGTTCTATGGTCTTGGAGGAACTCTCTCCTATTCTGAATTGGTGGGGAAGGCTGCGCTCCGCCCGTTACCACATGCACTCGCCAAAGATCGCTCACAACTTGTTCTAACGATATCCAAAGATGCGATAATGCCCCGGCCCAGTCATGCGCCACAAAAGAAGAAACGCCCTGCAATAGAAATTCGACAGACAGCGTTTCAAACTTCGAGCGAATTGCAGCACCTTTTTCACGTGCAGCATGAATGTCCTTCGAAAATATATGGCGGGGCTTATAGAGCAGAATAGAATGTAGCGGGCTAGCAATCTTAGCTTGCAGACTATATCGAAGCTGACCTGGGAAACCCTTTGCCTGCCCCATCGGGCGATAGTAACCCGTGTTGTAGAAAATCGCCTGATCTATATCCGTTGGTTGAACGGAATCGAAATAGATGCCACCTAGAAAGATTTCGCCCAGCACATTATTGAAAGCAGCAACGGCTTTTTCTATCGGCCAGAACTGCTTGATTCTAGGAAGAAGCAATGCTCCATCAAACGTCACATGCATACACAATGGCTTCGGCAAACCAACATCCAGAGATGCTGAAAGCCTATGCAACTTGACATGGTCGTAGTTGTTTCCATTGATCTCTTCTAATGACGGAGCCCATTTATCTTTCGAGTCACGAAGAACCAATTGAAATGGGCTCGTGTAAGCGATGATTCCAGGTGCGCCTTTGTGCAAACTCATCTTCCTCTACCTTGAATCAGAAAAGACCTCAGCATTAGCAATGCCTTGCGATATTTGAACCCTATCATGTCCAGACTCCCAATAGAAGATGTGTTGCCAGCCCTTCGTCTTGCGCTGACGAATGGGCGCAATGCCCTCTTGACCGCGGCGCCTGGCGCGGGCAAAACGACA
>VFKF01000527.1 GCA_009885705.1 Nitrospira sp.
AGGATTATATGGCATGTTCGGCTGATCACAGTTCGGACTCCGTCGAGCGAGCGTTAGCGACGCCGATCGGGCGTCGGGCGATGCTGGCGCTGGGCGCCCATGGAGCCATGAACCTCTGTACGGTCCTAGGGGTCGGCACGGCGCTGAGTCTGTTCGGCAGTCTGACCGGTTGTTATCGCGCACCGGGTACGGCTCGCGACCAGGTGATTTTTTTCTCCGAAGAGAAGGAGCTGGAATTCGGATTGAGCGCGTTCCGCGAGGTGTTGCGCTCGGCGCCTCTGAGTGACAATGCCGAAGTGAATGAGTTGGTGCATCGGGTGGGACGGAAAATCGCTGACGCCGCGAACAAGCCGGAGTATCAATGGGAATTCGCAGTCATTCAAGACGATAAGATGGTTAATGCGTTCGCCCTCCCAGGCGGGAAGGTGGCCATCTTCACCGGAATTCTCAAGACGACGAAAGACGATGTGGGCTTGGCAACCGTGATGGGGCATGAGGTCGCACATGCGTTGCAGCGTCACGGGGTCGAACGGATGAGCCGAAGTATCCTGGACCAAATTGCCCAATTGGGCGCATTGGGTGCGGCGGCCTCAGGCCATGCCAATCCCGGTGCGATCCAGGGCTTGTTGGGGGCCTACGGGGTCAATGTGTCGTTGCCGTTTAATCGAAAACAAGAATCAGAAGCCGATTACATCGGACTTCGATTGATGGCCCAGGCCGGGTACGATCCGCGTCAAGCGGTTCCCTTTTGGGAGCGCATGAGCGGCTGTCCGAGGCAGATGATCGGTAAGGTCTGCTTCCGCTCGCAGCAGGCGATCCCTGAGTTTCTTTCCACCCATCCGTCAGATTTGACACGTATCAACCAGATTGAAGCCTGGCTTCCCGAGGCGCTCCAATATTATCATGGGCCTGGGGGAGGGGCGGTTCCGCCGCCACCAGCGCCATACAGGCCGACCATCGGGCCCATGCCACAAACTAGCTAGCTGATCCTGAAACGAGGTTTCTGTGCCAAGGCGAACAGACATTAAATCCATTTTGTTGATCGGGTCTGGCCCGATCGTGATCGGTCAGGCCTGTGAGTTCGACTATTCCGGCACGCAGGCCTGCAAAGCTCTGAGAGAAGAAGGTTACCGGGTTATTTTGATCAACAGTAACCCGGCGACGATCATGACCGATCCTGAGTTAGCCGATCGCACCTATGTGGAGCCGATCACAGCTGAGGTGGTTGAGAAAGTGATCGAACGTGAACGTCCTGACGCCCTGCTCCCAACCATGGGAGGACAGACTGCGTTGAATGCGACGATGGCCTTGGTCAAGCGGGGGACGCTTGAAAAATATGGAGTGAAGTTAATCGGCGCGTCTGCCGAAGCGATTCATAAGGCTGAGGATCGCGAAGCGTTCAAACATGCAATGCAGCGAATCGGGTTACGCGTACCAACGAGCGGCACGGCGCATACCCGTGAAGAAGCGATCAAAATTCTCGAGCAGGTCGGATTTCCTGCGATCATTCGACCGTCGTTTACTATGGGCGGAACCGGTGGAAACATCGCCTACAATCGGGAAGAGTTCGAGAAGCTGATCGACTGGGCATTAGCGATGAGCCCAGTCAGTCAAGTGCTGATCGAGGAGTCGTTGATTGGGTGGAAAGAATACGAACTTGAGGTGATGCGGGACCTGAAGGACAATGTCGTCATTATCTGTCCGATCGAAAATCTAGACCCGATGGGCGTACATACAGGCGACAGCATCACGGTTGCGCCGGCGATGACACTGTCGGACAAAGAGTATCAGCGCATGCGGGATGCTGCGATTCGGATTATGCGTGAAATCGGCGTTGATACCGGCGGATCGAACGTCCAGTTCGGCCTGAATCCCAAGAATGGCGACATGGTGATCATC
>VFKF01000283.1 GCA_009885705.1 Nitrospira sp.
CGGTTGGCGAGGTCGCCAAGAATGTTCCCTCCGACATAGTAGGCGTAAGCATATTGAGGGTCGAGCGTGGTGATCACGTCCAAGGCGTGATACATCCACTCATATTCGTCTTCGCTATTCCGTTTCTTCCCCGCCACCTGCAGCAGGCTGAGCCAGAGAAGATCAGCCCCTAAGTGGTGATAACCGAGCAACGCCGGCTTAAGGTACTCGCCCTTGGGAAGGTTCGCGAGATCTTGGATTTGACTGGTGGTCCGATCTTGAACCTGGTCCAGTCTGTCCTGGAGGAGAACCACTGTGCCGAGAGCCAGACAGGCACTGACTCCGATGAGTAGACGATTCAAGCAGTTGAACAGTTGACCGTGGTGAGTACGAAAGACGTGCTCAGGATTCATAGAAGCAAGAAAGACATGACTGGAAAAAGCGTTTCGCCGGCCACAGAGGTGGCCGGCGAAACAGAGCGAATCAGACGGACCTAGTACCAGCCGATTGTACAGTCCTGGGACCCTTGGTCGTTACTCGCCCCCCAGATTGAGATATTGGCATCGCCATCCAAATTCGATGTGGCAGAGGCAAGAACCCCTGGCTCACCGCCCGCGGCAAGTCCAGTGGCCACGGCTGCGGGAGCCTGACAGGCTGCAATGGGGGCGGGAAGGACCGAGGCTCCGGTTGCATACCGAAAGTTTGTAACACCTGACGCGACAAACCCAATGTCGGTGAACGTCCCGGTGAATATCGCCACACCACCAGCCGGAGGCGTACAAAATGCCGTACCCGCAACCACAGGTGTGGCGGGATAAATGAGAGCCGAGGGCCAGGCAACACCGACTGTCTTGACAGCTGCAGCTGGTGCTGCTACGCCCAGTGCTGGTGATGGAATGCCGATGAAACAGCCTCGTTCCGCCTGAAAGGCGATCAATGATGTCTTAATCGCTCCCAGGTTCACCTTGGCTTCCGACTGCCGAGACTTCAACTGATAGGTCAAGAAGTTCGGGATGGCGATGGCCGCCAAGATTCCGATGATCGCGACCACGATCATCAACTCGATCAGGGTAAAACCCTTTTGACTCTTCAACTGCTTCAACATCGTACCGCCTCCTTGTTGATGGTTCACTGACTTCCCCTCTTCACACCTTTGAGTCTTTCTCATCGGGACTCACATCTGTGTCTGCTGCCTTACCCTCTAGCAGGTTCGATGCCGGAGATGAGCGCAGAGGGAGAAAGACCGAGCTGTACGAAATATCATATAGTTACGGATTTCAGCCCACGAGATAACAAACCGTAGAAGGAAAATTCACTCCAGCTTTTGCTCTGATCTGCCAATATTTGTCGTCTACTGTACGGAGCCTGGCACTCACTGCGGCTTCCTGGATGGTCCAGATGCAGTCCTCAAGAGTCTGTAGTTGATAACCCTGTTATCGCAATGGTTTAGCTGAAATTTCTAAGACTAATGAGTCTCATTCGCTGTAGCAGCGCTGGCTCAAATTGATTGCAACACTGGGGTTCAGCGGTTAGAAGAGAGGAGACGGTGAGGATACCAGCAATGCGATGCGTGACTAAGGATTGGGGGATTGGCTCTGTATCTTCTCTGATACACGCCGTTTAGCCTGTTGGATACGTTCCTCCTTGGCGGGATCGCCCATTCCTAGGTCACGGAATCGGTCCATCAGCTTAGTATTGGAGGGGTCAAGCTCCAGCGCATGGAGCCAGGCCTCGCGGGCCTCTGAGAGGTTCTGTTGCTTCGCGTAGATATCGCCGAGATGCTCGTAGAGCACCGGATCGTTCCCGGCGAGCGTCAGGGCACGTTTCATCTCGGTCAATGCCTCGGTCAACAAACCTGATTTAAACAGAGCCCAGGCGAGACTATCGACATAGTACCCATTGCTCGGTTTCAGCGCGACAGCCTGCTTGGTCAGAGAAAGTGCTTGCTCAATCTTGAGACCCCGCTCGGCATAGCTATAACCCAGATAATTGAGTGCATCGGCATGATGGGGGTCCAGCTTAATCGCGGTCTCCATGACGCGCACCACATCCTCGAAGCGATTGAGCTTGTCGTAGGCCGTGCCGAGATTAAAATACAGGTCTGCGCTCGCGGGGTTCTGGCTGATGCCTTCTTCAAGAGCCCTGACCGCATCGTCGAACTGGTCCTGCTGCAGATAGGTCAAGCCCAGCACAATGTGGGATTCAGGCTGCTTCGGATTGATCGTGATGGCCTTGGTTAAATGCGTAATGGCCTCAGGGAATTGCTTCAACCGATAGAACAACACGCCGAGATGCAGATGCCCCTCGAAATAAGAGGGCTCCAGTTGAACATTAAAGGTATAGGTCTCGATAGCGTTCTTCGTGTCTTTAGACTCCTCATAGAGAAACCCAAGGTAATCTCTGATTTTGAGTTCCGTCGGACGCGCCTTGAGAATCTGGATCAGTTGATCGATAGCCTTGGGATATTCCTTCTCTTCCCCATACACAAGCGCCAGCCGAAGCTGAGCATCGAGATCCGATGGATCTTCCGTCAGCAATTCACTCAACTCTTTCCTGGCACCCTGGAAATCCTTTGCCGCCACATAGAGCCGCACCAGCTGGTGCCGGATATCCCGGTTTCGAGGATTCACCGTCTGGAGATATCTCCGCAGCACCGAGACCGCTCGCTCCTGGTCCTGGCGCGATTCATACATCGAAGCGAGCGCAAGATAGGCCGGCTCAAACGAGGCATTGACGGTAATCGCTCGCTCCAGACTCGCCGCCGCCTCTTCCCCTTTTCCCTCATCCAGAAGTATGCGCCCCAGATGATAATGGCCGACAGCCGATTCGGGAACCCGTGCCAGACCAGCTCGAACAGCCTGCTCCGCCTCGGGCTGCCGCTTCAGATTCAGGAGCAATAGGCCCTTTGTAAAATAGGGGTCACCGGATGTTGGGTCGACTTCGATCGCCCGATCCAGCAAAGTTACCGCCCGCTCTCCCTGCCCTGCGCTGGCTAAGATGCCGGCCATCTGTGTGAGCAGTTGACCGTCTTGGCTTGCTCCCTCTGCGGCCTGATCCGCATAACGAACGGCATTGGGCACATCGCCCAACGAAAAATAGAGACCGGCCAGCCTTGCATTGACAGACTGGGACGTGGGATCCGTCTTCAGTGCAGCCTGATATTCCTGAATGGCACGATCCATGTCTTGCGCAAGTTCGGCTTGATATCCGAGCATAAAGTGGAAAGAAGCCGCAGCATCGGAAGAATGAGCCGAGGATGTTGCCTTAGGCACATTAGTAGAGGTGAGCGGTTCTTTCGGCGCATGAGTCGCAGTGGCGCAGGCCAGGAACGCGAAGGGAACCAGTGCGCCCGCCATGCCTCTGAGTAACAAACGGCCTCGGCTACTCGCCGTTCGGCTTAGGATGAAGCGTGTCGTGAAGATTTGCACGATCCCCTTGCTGGATGTAGCGTAACGGCTCAGGTGCTCAGGCTCAAGCCCGAAGGCTAAAAGCCTTCAGCCTCTCTACCTTCAGTCTCTCTGCCTGAGTAGGTCAGAAAGATTATACGAGTGGGATGGGACAGGGTCAAACGACTTCGCGATTGTCGAGACTTTCGAACTTGGCAAAGCGATCGTGGAAGAAGAGTTCTTTTTTCCCGATCGGACCGTTTCGATGTTTACTAATGAGAATGTCGGCGATGCCCTTCCGTTCGGAGTTCTGATCATAGACCTCCTCCCGGTAGATGAACATCA
>VFKF01000349.1 GCA_009885705.1 Nitrospira sp.
ACCAGATGCCGCCGGGGCGCAAGCCGGTTCGGACCTTTCTGTTGAGCGACAGCCAGAAGGGGCGGGCCTATCAGATTCTGCGCGACGAATTACGTAGTGGCCGTCAGGCCTATGTGGTCTATCCGCTCATCGAAGAATCGGAGAAGACCGATCTGCAGGCGGCCATGCAAGGAGCCGAGCAACTGCAAGCGAATGAGTTGGCTGACTTTCGCGTCGGGCTGTTGCATGGACGAATGAAGTCGGAGGAGAAAGAACAGATCATGGCCTCGTATAAGAAGGGGGAGATCCAGGTCCTGGTCGCGACGACGGTGGTGGAGGTCGGGGTCGATGTGCCCAATGCCACGGTCATGATGATCGAACATGCCGAGCGCTTCGGGCTGGCGCAGTTGCACCAATTGCGCGGACGGGTCGGGCGCAGCGCACATCAGTCTTATTGTCTGCTGATGGCTTCCGGCGGGGTGCTGTTTCGATCCAAGAAGCCGAAAGAAGCCGGCGAACCGCCATCGGTGGCCAAGGAGCGGTTGGACGCACTCGTGCGATCGACCGATGGATTTGTGATTGCCGAAGAAGATCTCCGTATTCGTGGGCCCGGCGAGTTTTTGGGACTCAGGCAATGGGGCATGCCGGAGTTTCGCGCCGCGAACCTGGTGCGGGATGTCGAGCTGCTCCAGCAGGCGCGGCAGGAAGCCTTTGCCCTGCTGAAGCAAGACCCACAATTAAAGGCTGTGACGCATCGTGCCTTGCGAGAGACCATGTTGCGGCGATGGGAAGCGAAGTTGGATTTGGGGGCGGTGAGTTAAACAATTGGGCAAGGGGTCCGAGGCTAGAGGCAAGGGGGCTGATGGTCCCACCTCTAGCCCCTCGCCTCTGGCCCCTAGCCAGGAGTTGTTATGGGCCTATTGCAACGGTTGAAACATGATTTTAAGGCGGGGGTCGCGACGTTGCGTCTGGGTACGGCGCAGGTGGCGAACCGCGCGTTGGAGGAAACGGAGTTACTGAGAATCCGACTCGAAATCCGCAAGCTCGACCAGAAATTAGCCGAACTCCATCGGGATGTCGGTGAGCGAGCAGTGAATCTTCGCGAGGGAGGCGAACCGGTTGAACGGGTCCTGTACGACGCGGAAATCGGACGACTCG
>VFKF01000507.1 GCA_009885705.1 Nitrospira sp.
AACCGTTCTTCATGCTCTGGCTCATGTGAAGGGAAATCGTCAACCGTCATTCGTCAAACGGGAGTGAAGGTACTTGGGAGAGTAGGTTGTCGTCAACAGGGAGAGCGTACTTCTGTCTGCTTCCCCACGTATGACGATTGATGAATGACGGGGCTCACACGATCTTCACGCCGGGAGGCCGTTCGATGAGTTCGATCTCATAGCCGTCGGGGGCATCGATGAAAATGAAGCGGCTGCCGGATGATGTCTGGGTGGGGCCGTCCGTGATCGTGACGCCCTGTGCTGTGAGGCTCGCGATGGTGTCGTCCATGTTTTCAACTTGGAAGGCCAGATGGACCAGATCTTCCTGGACCTTCACCGGCCCGCTGGGAGGAAAACTCGTCAGCTCGATCAGCTCGTCGCTGTTGGGAACTTTCAGGAAAGCCAGTTGCGATCCGCGAGGTGAGGTCTTCCGTTCGATCACCTCGAGCCCAAGCACGGTCGTATAGAACTGAATCGTCTGATCCAGATCGCTAACACGCATGCGGGTGTGGAGGAGCTTGGTGATTTTCATATGAGGAGCTTATAGCAGATGGCCTATAGCTGATAGCAAGAGGGGCGAAGGGGAAAATAGCGTCTCTCTCTTATGCTATCGGCTATCAGCCATCAGCTCTTTCTCGCCGGGCCATTGGTCTTGCGGAGCAGGATCTCGGCGCTGCCGGGAATCAGAAAGTTCGGCATGGGGCCGATTTCCTGATAGCCGTTCTTCCTGTAGAAGGCACGAGCGGTCGCATTGAAATCGGAGACGCAGGCAAAGAGGTTCTTCGTTCTGGCGAAGACGGAACGTTCCACCTGAGCCAGGAGGGCGGCACCGATGCCGATCTTTCTTGTTTCTGGGGCCACGCCGAGCAGTTCCAGATAATCACCCAGTAAGAACTTCTCGCGAATGAGCGCCACTCCGGCGACCTTCCCATCAACCAGCGCCACGAAGCTCTCACGTCCCTGTGGCAGCGGGCAGAAGATGCGATTCCAATCCGTACTGGTATAGCCCAACGTTTTCCAAGGCTCGGAGTCCGCTAAGAGCTGCACGACGGCGTCACGGTCCTCCGCCTGCATCGGTCTGATGTACGGCATAGTCATGGCACCGCCTGCTTGCAAGCCAAGAGATCGCTCATGGTCATAGGGGTGAGGCGTCGCTCCGGCAGGAGATGTTCCTGGAGGTCTTGCACGACTTCGTGTGTATGTCTGCCCTTCCCGTTGGCATGCATCACGATCACGCTGCCCTTTCGGACTGTTCGTTTCAGCCGGTCTTCGATCTGGATAGCCGTAATCGTCGGGTCTGGATCGCCGGACACCACGTTCCAGAGAATGAACTGGAGGCCGAGGGTTCGAGCCACATCGACGGTGTCGTCGTTGAACTCCCCATAGGGAGGGCGAAATAGGGTTGCGTCATGATGGTATTTTGTTTTAAGCAGACGAACCGGGCCGAGGATTTCTTGTTTCTGTTCGTCCGCCGAATGGAGAGGCAGATGGGCATGGACTTCCCCATGGGTGCCGATTTCAAAGAAGGGGACTTGGAGGAGGGCTTGCACTTGCTGGTCGTGTTTTGCCATCCATTTCCCCGACATAAAGAAGGTGGCAGGGATCTTCTGCTCGATCAAATAATCGATTAAATCCTGATCGTACCCTGCCCCTTTCCGAACCGGGCAGAGGTCGAACGTCAGGGCCACTCCGGGACAGGAGGAGGGCCCCGATTTGATCACCTGGGCCTGCGCGCAGGGGGGCAGTGCCGGGACGAGCAGCAGAGTGAGAGCAAGACTCAGCATGTGTGGGAAATAGCGTGGCATGGTGGCAAGTATACCCGATCCAGCAGGTTGCTCAAAATGGCCGTTCAGCAAGGCCGCAGCGAGTGAAGACCGGAGGCGTACCCTTTGGGGTACGTTGAGGATCTGAACGATGCGAGAACGACGCTGGCGGACTTTTTTAGCAGCCTGCCGTTGACGCTCGAAATCTCCCGCTGTTACGGTGGAAGCATGACGTTACCCAATTGGAAAATCGGCCGTGCGCTCGGGATCCCGATTCACATACATGCATCCTGGTTTGCCGTGTTCTTCTTTGTCACCTGGTCCCTGGCGACGGGCTATTTGCCTGAGATGTTGCCAGGCCTGTCGGCTCCACGTTATTGGGGGATGGGTGGCATTGCCGCGCTCTTGCTGTTTCTTTCCGTCCTGTTGCATGAACTGGGACATTCCTATGTGGCGCTGCGTTACCAGATCCCGATCAGGCAGATCACCCTCTTTATCTTCGGAGGGATGGCGCATATGGGGAAAGAGCCGCCGACTCCTCGGGCGGAATTTTTGATTGCGATGGCGGGACCGCTGGTGAGTTTGATCTTAGGGGCTGGCTGTCTGGGGGGGGCCATGGCGACGGATGCGTTATTTGCAGGATCGGGACTGCAAGGACTTGTCGTTCTGGGAGGATTGCTCGGGATGGTGAATGTCCAGCTCGGACTGTTCAATTTGATCCCCGGGTTTCCGTTAGATGGCGGGCGGGTCTTACGGGCCGGGCTCTGGGCTTGGGGTAAGAATTTTGATCGAGCGACCGGTCAGGCCGCGCTGACGGGAATCGGGTTCGGTGTAGCGCTTGGGTTGACCGGCGCGGTCTTGATGGTAGGGTCCTGGTTCGGTGGCCGGGAAGATTCCATCTCGACAGACGGGGGCTGGCTCATCTTCATCGGCGCCTTCCTGTTTTCGGCGGCGCTGGCCAGCCGACGGCAAGCCACGATGCGGACTGCCTTATCGTCGGTGACCGTGCGTCAGGTGATGGTCCACCCGGTTGTACTGGTGCCACCGGACATGACGCTGCAGGATGCGGTCGATCAGTATTTCGTCGCGCATGGGTTTAGTGGGTTCCCCGTCTGTGAGGAGGGACAGGTGCTCGGGGTGGTTACCGTGGGGGACGTGCAAGCTGTTTCGACGGCATTGTGGCCATGGCGACGCGTGCGCGATATTATGAGTCCCGTGTCGCCATCGTTCTGTATCCCCCTGGACTGGTCTGTCATGCAGGCGATGGAGCGGATGGCTCAGGGCGGGTGGGATCGTCTTGTGGTGATGGAGCATGGAGCGATCGTGGGTCTCATCACTCGATCGGCCATCGCGCAGTTCTTAGAACTGCATCGGGCGTAAAACGTGAAGGGGGCAGCGTGAAGCGTCGAAAGATTGAAGGGCCTCAGCTTGCCCCCCCTCACGCATTACGCTTCACGTGTTGCGTCTGACCATCAGTCGTTTGCGCGGGCGATGGAAATGTTCTGCGCGATGGAAATACGCAGGAGGTGGACCACGAGCAGGAATCCATAGACGACGCAGAAGAACTTAAAGGTGGCGCGGTAGAAGTCTGTCAACAGGATGGGGAGGCAGAGCGCAAAGAGTAGGCTGGCGATGAGCGTCATAAAGGTTAAGCGCTTACAGAACTCATGGGACGGTTCCCGTCCGATGGCTTTGAGTGCTCGGGCATACCGCTCGGCTCGTTGAAGCTTGGCGGCCTGCAGCGCCTGCTCCCCTACGCCCCAGTAGCGCAAACGGAAATAGCCTGCCAGGATCAAAAGCCACGGCAATGCCCACAGAGGCCAGTAGGCCGTTCCCCCGTAGGTCTCGCTGCTGATCAAGGTGGCGAAGGAGGGGGCATAGAGCAATCCCAGCACCAGCGGCAGGATGCGCTCATCGTGTGGACGTTCGCCATCCGGTCCCCCGTGAATCAGCTCCCGTTCAAAGAGTGGGTAGCCATACTTCAGCACGACGAGCGCAATGGCCGCGCTCATGGTCTTGTCAGGAACATATCGGATAAAGTTCTGGACCCAGTTGACGATCCACCAACTCAGGCTTTCACCCCAGGTCAATCCCAAGAAGGATTCGAGGTAGAGGTGTGCCGTCTGTTCCCATTGGAGCACGCGCTGGCTCACGGACTCGGCGACCTCAGGGTTCAAGGCAAAGGTCGTTTGTTCATGTAACGCGGCTTGGACGAACGTGCCCGGCAGACTCATGACGATCGCGCCACCGACTCCGAATATGTAGAGGAACCAGGCATGGGAGAAGGCGGAGCTGCGTCCCGTGCGAAGATATTTCTGAAAGCCTGCCTGCCTGGCCATCCAGCCCCAATAAAAAGCACCGACGATGTTCACGAGCGACCAGGGGAAAATCACCACATCCGCTCCGGCTTCCGGGTAGAGCAGCCAATTCACGACAGAATTCGAGAGGAGCGCAGCGATGGCCCCCCACCAAGGGCCCAAGAGGAACGCCACCAGCGCCGTTCCTGTCATGTCGAGAAAGAGAATACTCTCCAGATGGCGGCTCAACGTGAGCCCGACATAATTGAGGAGCAGGCCAGCTGCGACGATGACGCCGGTTTCGTACAAGAGGAGATAGGAGGTCCCACGAAAGGGTTTGGACGAAAAGAAATCGATTGGGGAAGAGGCACTGGCGACGGAGCGTTCGGTTGGCGAGGATGATTTCTGTTCTTTCTTTCCTGTGAACCGGCTGCTGATATCCAGCAGCTTCTCCATCACGGTCAACATGGCCGCGACAAAGCCTGCGATGGTGCCACCGAGCATGAGCATGTCTTTGCTGAAGTCTTCTGGCATGGAGCGACTCCCGTATTGTCTCGGTAGTCATTCTAGCCACGAAGGGATACCTCCGCCAGCAAAAGTCCAGAAGCTGACAGGTTCAATTGGTCGTGCGGTCTATCTGGTCTGTCTGGTGTATCTGGTTCGACGAATAGACGAGACAGACGAGATGGACTAGACAGACCGGACAGACCCGGCCAGTCTTCTTAGACGGGGGGACCATCCGGCAAGGCTTGCTCAGAGGAGGTGGCTCTGGTGGATGTCGCGGAGAGAGCCTGTACCTGTTGCTGGAGATGGTGGGCCACTTCTGCGCCGATCAATAAGAGCGCCGCTGAGTAATAGACCCAGAGGAGCAATAGAACGACTTCCAAGAGAGATCCGTAGAGGTGCGCGTAGAGGGTGGCATAGGTGCTATAGGTCACGAACAACAGTTTGGCCGCGACCCAGAGCAGGCTAAACGTAAGTGCCCCGATCATGGCCTCACGCCATTGCGGCCGCCGCCGCGGCACGAGTCGATAGAGGCCTGTGACGGTCAGGAAAGCCAGCCCGAAAGGAAGGGTATAGGTAAGGAATAGGTCGTGGGCTGCGAGGGCCAGAAGGTCCAGCCCCCAGAGCTTTGGCGCGTATCCCGTTAAGAAGTTGACGGTTTGAGTGGCGACATAGGAAAGAATCAGCACGAGCCCGGTCACACCGAGGGACGCCACCGCGATGGCCGTCGAGATGAGGGGATGGCGGCGCCAGGCGCTTTCGAAGACGACGTTCAGCGCATAGTCGAGTTCATAGAATACCAATGCGCCGAACCAGGCGACGGCCAGAAACACGGCCCATCGGACGGTTTCGAGCCCGCTCACCCGGTGCAATTCATCTGCGACATGTTCGCCCAGTGAGGGGAGGAAACCCTTGAGGAAACTCAGGAGCACCTGTTCCCCGATCATGTCCTGACTTACCACAAAACTCAGGGCGTAGAGCAAGAGAAAGACGAGGGGGAAGAGCGAGAGCAGGTAGAAGAAAGCGAGAGACGCAGCCAGACTGGCGCAGCCATGGCGTTGAAACGATCGGAGTAGGTCTCGGAGAAAGCGGAAGAGCTGCATAGGGCGTACTGCGTGATGGGCTTGTCATAAGCGTAGCACGAGTGGCTCTCTTGCGCACCTGTTTAGCGTGCAGTGTTGATGTTGGACTTTATACAGCAGGATGCTCAAAAAGTCTGTCCAGCAAGGCCGCAGCGAGTGAAGACCGGAGGCGTACCCCTATGGGGTACGTTGAGGATCTGAACGATGTGACCTGCCTGCGCGAAGCCGCTTCGGCGAAGGCAGGGAACGATGCTGGCAGAATTTTTCAGCATCCTGCCAGAGGATTATTTGAGCGTCAGGACAGACTGCAGCGCAAAGCTGACGAGAGGGTTGGGAAAGAGGCCGAAGAGAATCACGCCGGCAACGGCACAGGCTAACACGAAGGAGAGGGCCGGCGACGTCACGAGACGTGGCGCAATCGCAGCGGGATCAGGCTCGCGCATATACATCACCATCACGACCCGCATGTAGTAGTACGCCGATACGGCGGCAAAGAGCAGGGCGATGGCGGCAAGCCAGGCCAAGCCTGCGTCGACTGCCGCCATGAAGACATAAAACTTTCCGATGAAGCCGGCGGTCGGCGGAATGCCCGCGAGTGAGACCATGAAGACCAGCATGAGAAAGGCCGCGAGCGGTTGGCGCTTTGCGAGGCCTGTGAAATCCTCAATCTCTTCGCCTTCGTGCTCACCCTTCCGGAGCATGCCGATCACCGCGAAGGCTCCGAGCGTCATGAACGAATAGAGGGCGAGATAGATCATGACGCTGGCAAGGCCTGGCGTGGATCCAGATGGGCCGACGGCGCGGCCTGCTGCGACAAAGCCGATCAAGGCGTAGCCGGCATGAGCGATGCTGGAATAGGCCAGCATCCGTTTGATGTTGGTCTGCACGATGGCCACGACATTCCCGAGCACCAGTGTGACAAGGGCGATGAGCAGGAACAGGAGCGACCAATCGGCCTTGAGCCCGCCAAGCCCTTCCACGAAGACACGCATGAAAGCGGCAAAGCTGGCCGCTTTTGCCGCCACGGCCATAAAGGCCGTCACAGAGGTCGGCGCGCCTTGATAGACATCGGGCGTCCACATATGGAACGGCACGGCGGCGAGTTTAAAGCTGAAGCCCACAGCCATGAGAATCGTGGCGATCAGCACGAGGGGGTCGTTGGCCCCGTGAGTGCCGATGGCGGTCGCGATCGATGCCAACTTGGTGCTGCCGGCCATGCCGTAGAGCAACGAGATGCCGTACAAGAGAATCCCTGAGGAGAAGGCGCCGAGGACGAAGTATTTGGCGGCGGCCTCCAGCGAACGGGGTTTCGATCGATTGAGCCCGGTCATGACGTAGAGCGAGAGCGACATAAGCTCGGTGCCGAGATATATCGTGAGCAAGTCGGCGCCGGAGACCATGACCATCATGCCGGACAAGGCGAGGAGGATGAACCCGTAGTATTCGCCCAGGTGGATGCGTTCGGCCTTCAGGTACGGCAGCGACATCAAGATCGTCAGGCCGGTCACGCCATAGAGAAGGACTTTCCAGAACCTGGCATAGGCATCGATCACCACCAGGTCGCTAAAGGCAGAGACCCGGATATTCAACGTGCTGATCTGCCCGCCGGTGAGCCCAAGGCAGAGGGCGAGGGCGCCGAGGCTCAGCCAGGCCAGGAGATCTCGCCGTGAGGCCGGTGTGATGGGGTCCAACGCGATGACAAGACAGGCCGCCGCGACGACAATGAGCTCGGGAAGCAGGGCCAAGAGGTCGGTACCGTACAGGCTCATCGCGAGATTCCTTCAGTCGCCAGCGGCTGCCCACCGTCTGCCAACAGCGGCGAGGCTTCTCCGGCAGAGAGTTGGGTCGTCGGTGCAACCTTTGTCCGGGACATGGAGGCGATCATACTGTTTACGCTCTGGTGCATCCGGCTCACGAGCGGATTCGGAAAGAGTCCGATCCAAAAGACCAACAAAGCCAGCGGCACCAACGTGGCGAGCTCCCGTCGGTTGAGGTCCTTCAGCTTCGGGAGCTGGTGCGGGAGTGGGACGCCAAAGACGACTCGCTGAATCATCCAGAGAATATAGGCGGCGGCGAGGATGATGCCTAACGAGGCAAAGGCGGTGGCAACTTTGCTCCAGAGAAATGCGCCGACGAGTACGAGGAATTCTCCGACAAAACTATTGGTGCCGGGGAGGCCGAGTGACGACAAGGCGAAAATGACCAACAAGGTGGCATATTGCGGCATCGGGGACGCCAGGCCGACATTGTCGGCGATCAATCGGCTATGGGTGCGCTCATAGATCATGCCGACGCAGAGGAACAGCGCGCCGGTTGTAATCCCATGGTTGACCATT
>VFKF01000351.1 GCA_009885705.1 Nitrospira sp.
CTGCTTCAAGACCACATAGCCATACCACTGCACGATACTATCGCCCAAGACGATCACCGCGAGCAAGGCCACCACCGCCACCAGCCCCGCATCCAGATACAGAGCAAAGGCCTGCCCGCTATCGGCAACGGACGATGCCTTCCTCACGAACATCCCGAACATCTCGTAGGACCCCATCAAGGTAACGGTCCCGACAAACAACATCGGCAACGCCGTAATCCAGAGATATTGCGCCTTATTCATCTTGATGAGCACCGTCGTGCCGATACAGAGTGCCAAGGTGCCGAGCAACTGATTCGCGGCGCCGAACATCGGCCAGAGGGTCGAGATGCTACCGGTGCCGATGAGATAGGCCCAGGCCCCCACGATCAACCCGCTGCTCAACACCACACCAGGCCACCAATTCATCCGCCGCAAGGGGGCATAGAACCGCCCACCCATCTCCTGAATGAGATAGCGCCCCACGCGCGTGCCGGTATCGATCGTCGTCAGAATGAACAGGGCCTCGAACACCAGGGCAAACTGATACCAATAGGCCATCAAGCCGGACATCCCGGGAAGTGCAGAAAAGATCGACGCCATCCCGACCGCCAGTGACACGGCGCCGCCAGGCCGTCCCGCCACATCCGCCTCGACGAGTTGAGAAAGTTCCTGAATCCGCGAGACCGGAAAGCCCATCGCGGCAAGGGCCTCAGGCGAGAGCATCGTGTTGATCGCCAGATAGTCGCCGGGGATCAAGACCGAAGCCGCAATCAAAGCCATCACACCGACGAAACTCTCCAGCAACATCGCCCCATAGCCGACCGTCGCCTGGGATTCCTGCTCGATCATCTTCGGCGTCGTCCCGGAAGAGACCAGCGAGTGAAAGCCAGACACGGCGCCACAGGCAATGGTGATAAAGAGAAAGGGAAAGAGCGTACCGGGAATAATCGGTCCGCCTCCACTGGCGAAAATGGTCACGCGCGGCATCTCGATCGTCGGCGCCATGAGCACCACCCCCACCCCCAGCAGAGCCACCACGCCAAGCTTCATAAAGGTGGAGAGGTAGCCGCGCGGCACCAGGAGCATCCAGCCAGGCAGGACAGAAGCCAGAAACCCGTAGCCGGCCAGCACCAACACCAGAGTCGTGCGCTCGAACTCAAACCAACCGGCCATCGAAGACTGAGCCACCACCCGCCCGAAGATGACCGCTGCAACCAAGAGCACCACACCGATCAGCGAGACTTCCGCCACCTGACCAGGCCGGAACTTTTGAAGATAGAAGCCCATGATGAAGCCGATGGGAATCGTCATCGCAATCGTGAAGGTCCCCCAGGCATTGCGATAGAGGGCATTCACCACGGCAAAGCCCAGCCCTGCCAGCGCCACCACCACGATGAAGAGCACCGCCACCGCCGTCGCCGTGCCGGTGACAAGGCCCAGTTCATCCCGCGCAATTTCAGGAAGTGAGCGGCCATTCCGCCGCATCGATGCAACCAAGATGATGAAATCCTGCACCGCCCCCGCCAACACCGCACCGATCACCAGCCAGAGAAAGCCAGGCAAGAATCCAAACTGC
>VFKF01000408.1 GCA_009885705.1 Nitrospira sp.
GCGTTTCCTGAACGGTCGAGGCCATGTCCCCCATCCGCTCCTGGCCACTGGCCGCCAACGCTCGCAACCGTTTGCCCATCCGCACCATCGTGAAGACGGCCAAGGGAATAACAATCACCGAGAGACCGGCCAATCGCCAATTCTGATAGAAGATGACGCCCATCATGGCGAGAAAGGTGAGGCCCTGCTGGAATATATCCTTCAGAACGCCGGCCACCGCGTTGGCCATCAACGAGACGTCGTTCACCACACGGGACACCAACCGCCCTGACGTATTCACATCGTGGTAGGGAATGGGCAGCCGAATGAGCTTCCCGAATAACTCTTGCCTGATGTCGGTGATCACCTGATTCCCGACATAATTCATGAGATAGTTTTGCCCGTAGTTGAAGGCGCTCTTCAACACCGATACGGTGAAGAGCGCCAGAGGCAAGACCAGCAAAAGGCTTTCGTTCTTATTGATGAAGATCTCGTCGAGGACCGGCTTGACAAGCCAGGCATAGGCGCCGGAGGTGGCCGCCACCAGCCCTGAACAGGCGAAGGCCGCACCCAAGCGAACCCGATAGGGCTTGAGATAACTGTATAATCGTATCAGGCGATCTAGCGTCGACATTCAGACAGTGCCACCTCTGCGGCTCGGCGGGAAGCACCAGGCTCCCCCAAAGATTGCCGAACCTGTCGCAACCCTTCTTTCATCTCACGATAGGCCGACTGATCGCGCAAGAGGTGCAACACCTCCTGACACAACCGCTCGGCTGTGGCCTCATCCTGAATCAGTTCCGGCACGACCGATCGGCCTGCCACCAGATTGACGAGCCCGATCCACTTCACATTGATCAACCAACGAGCCAGGCGATAGGTTACCGGCGTGGTCTTGTACAGCAACACCATGGGAGTCCCCACCACCGCCGCCTGCAGCGTGGCGGTCCCCGATGCGATAAACAACACATCGGAGAGGGCCATCACCTCACTCGCCTGGTCGTATGCGACTCGGACCGGCACAGGGCTATGTTGCAACAAAGACTGAAGCAGATGATCGTGAATTGAAGAGGCCTGCGCCAGGATAAATTGTATCCCCGGTTCTGCGGCATGCAGTTGCGCCGCCGCATCGAGCAGCACCGGCAGCAGCATCTCGACTTCGCGCACTCGA
>VFKF01000144.1 GCA_009885705.1 Nitrospira sp.
GACAGGATCTTCGCGAAGTCACCATGGATAGCTGGTATCGGCAGATCGCGCTGGTTCCGCAAGAGACGATCCTGTTCGGCGGGACGATTCTCGATAATATTCGTTATGGCAACAGGGAGGCGACTGAAGAGGAAGTCATCGCGGCGAGTCGTGCGGCCCATGCCCACGACTTCATCATGAGTTTCCCGGATCAGTATCAGACCGTC
The DNA here is from genome assembly GCA_009885705.1 of Nitrospira sp. Lineage (GTDB taxonomy): Bacteria > Nitrospirota > Nitrospiria > Nitrospirales > Nitrospiraceae > Palsa-1315. The sequence continues at coordinate 207 of VFKF01000144.1, forward strand.
GTGGGAGAAAAAGGAATCAATGTCTCAGGCGGACAGCGGCAACGCATCGCCATCGCCAGGGCCATTGTGAAAAATCCACGGATCTTGTTGTTAGATGAAGCGACCTCCGCCCTCGACAGTGAGTCGGAGCGGCTCGTCCAGGAAGCGTTGGAGCAACTCATGAAAGGCCGAACGACCTTTGTGATCGCCCATCGCTTGACGACCATCCAGCGAGCCGACCGCATCCTCGTGCTCAATAAGGGTCACCTCGTTGAGACCGGCACCCATGCCGAGCTCATCGACCGTAAAGGGCTGTACCAATACCTCTACACCCTGCGGCTGACCGAGCTTCCCGCATAAACCTCAAACTTATATCCCAATCGTTTCGATCACCTGCATGTCTTCGTCCGTCAAGGTGAACTGTTCAGCTTGCAGGTCTTCTTTCATATGTTGCGGATTCGTGGTCCCGGTCAAGGGAAGCATCCCGACCTGCATCGCAAACCGAAAAACGACCTGTGCGAGCCCGGCCCCTAGCCGTTGGGCGATCGCCCGAATGGCTGGTTCGGCAAAGATGCCTTGATTGGCGGTCAACAGCGAAAAGCCTTGATAGATGATGTTCTGGGACCGGCAGATCTCCCGCACCTCCTTGTCCCATCCGAGCGCGGCATAACAGCGGTTCTGCACCATCATTGGCTTCACGGCCGCCTCGGCACAGAGCTGAGCAAGTTGCTCAGCCGTGACATTGCTGATGCCGATCATTTTCGTTCTCCCCGACCGGTAGAGTCCTTCGATGGCAGCCCAAACCTCACGGTCCGCCGCGCCCAAGCCCTGCCGCTGATACGGCCCATGCAAGACATAGGAGTCGAGATAGTCGGTGTGTAGGTGAGCCAATGAGCTGTCGAAAGACTGCATCACTTGAGTCGTGAGATCGGCCGAGGCATCGTAGGGAGTCCGATGATCCTGACCATTCGTCGAGGTAAACTTGGTCTGGAGAAAGAGACGGTCTCGCGCAACCCCTTGCTGCGCGAGAGCCAACAACGCCTCTCCCACCAGGGCTTCCTGATAATGAATCAGTTGATTGGCCGTGTCGATGGCCGTGAAACCAGCCGCCACGGCGAGCTGCACCAATTGCGTCGTGGCCTCTTTTTTCCACGCCGTGCCATACATGAACGAAGGAACCGACACATTATTATAGGTGGTCAAAGACATACGTGATTCTCCCTGATGACCAGACTCTTGATGCCTGCCAGATCTACGATTTCAAGTTATCACGAAGAAGCCGGACGACGAGCTGAGATGAGATCCGACACAGGATAACCCAACTGTTGAGCCCGTTCGACCAGGCGTCGATAGCTGGCCTCATCTAGCTGAGGAGCCCTGGATAGAATCCAGAGGTATCGACGATCCGGGGTGCCCACCAGCGCGGCCCGATACTCCTGATCGAGATCCAGAATCCAATAATTCCCGTCACGTGATGGACCGAACAGCCGTGCGAACCAGTTGTCGAATACCACCGTGAGTCGCGCGTTCGTCCTGGGATCAACCACCGTCGCGACTCCCTCTGCCTGCTCCACAGCACCGGTATCCGTCATACATTCATTATGCACACCGACTGCCCCATCTGGACGGATGGAGTAGACCGCCTTGGAGTCTACGCAGTGACGCTGAAACCACATCGGGAGCCGCGCAATTTCATACCATGTGCCGGCATAACGAGAGAGATCCACCGACGCGACCGTCGGCAGATCACCGATCACATTCACTCCCGTACAGGCCCCCAACATGAGGGACAAGACCGTTATCGCGAGACTGTGCCTCACAAAGCCAGAACGGTTGGCGCGACAACTTAAGGGAACTGTCCTCATCGGCAGCAGCATCTCATGCACCATCACGTTCTCATCTTTCATTATTGCAGAGACATCCTTCCAGCGACAAAGAATAGGGGTAAGAGGATCGGGATAAGAGAGCAAAAACATGACGGAGACAGGGAAGGGGGAAGAGGAGCACAGGAACATGCGTCAAATCGTTAGAGCCTCCAGCGAGGCCGCGAGCTGGGAGACGGCCGTCCAGCCGCCTCCCAGCGCCACGATCTGAACTGACTTATCGCCGAGCGGCTTGATCGCGACGGCAGCTTTCTTCCGCCAACATCTTCTGGCCCGCACTCGCATCACCGGGGATACGCGCCATACAGGCATTTGACGTATCTTCCACCGCGCCAGAGGCAACACGTCCGATGCCCGTCGTTGGAGCGGATGCCGCCGTCATGCTTGTGGACCCCATCGTTCCCTCGCTTGCACAACCGCCAACCATCATCCCCAACAAGGCGATGACACCAAACACATTCATTGACCGATCTGCCATGGTGCGATCCCCCTATACATGAAAACTATTGATTTACAGCTGAGCCGATCCTACTCCTCGCAGTAAGAGAAGAACAAGCCTGGCAGGCGGGCGTCTCCCACAACCTCTGGTTGTGGACGAGCGGCACAAGGCAAATCGATACATCGACAAGTCGGCCAACCAAAGGATGACGCCGTACATTGCTTAAGGCCAGGAGGGAATGATGGCCTACTGTGCCCCTGGCACCGACTTGCGGTTCGCGGTGCCTTGCAAATCCATATCGAACACGACCGCACCGTCCGGCTTCTTGGCGTCGAGCTTGAGCGGCATCTGGTCGACGACCAGCTTCACCAAGGGCACCGCAACGATATGCGACGCCTTCTCCGTAGGGTTGGAATAGAGCTTGATCCGGATATTCTTTGGCCGCAGACTCGGCGTCAACAGAGGCTTGAGGTCCGCCTCCACAAAGCCCACCAGCATCCCACTCCCGTCAGCGAGCTTATGGATCTCATAGGCATTGGCGGCAGGCGACATCTGCTCCAGCGGGAGATCCGGACTCTGCGTGACCAAGGCCAACCCCAGGAGCCTGGGAATAATAAACCCGTAACTCCCCGTTGGCGCGAC
>VFKF01000546.1 GCA_009885705.1 Nitrospira sp.
CCGTCGAAGCCAAAGAAGGCGTGAAGATCGCCAACGAAAATCAAACGTTGGCCTCCGTCACCTTCCAGAACTATTTCCGGATGTACAAGAAGCTCGGCGGCATGACCGGTACGGCGGACACGGAAGCGGCGGAGTTTGCCAAGATCTACAACCTCGACGTCAATGTGGTCCCGACAAATCGAAATATGGTCCGGCTGGATTACGCCGACGTCGTCTACCGGACCGAAAAAGAGAAGTTCGCCGCGATCGTCGAGGATATCAAGGAATGCCACGAGCGCGGCCAGCCGGTCCTGGTCGGCACCATTTCCATCGAAAAATCGGAGCGGCTCGCCGGCATCTTGGGCCGGAACGGCGTCAAGCATAATGTCCTCAACGCCAAGCAGCATGAACGGGAAGCCGAGATTATCGCCCAGGCCGGCCGCAAGGGCGCCGTCACCATCGCCACCAACATGGCAGGCCGCGGCACGGACATTCTCCTCGGCGGCAACCCCGACTTCATGTTCAAGCAGATCCTCTATCGGGAAGAAAACCTCCCCGACGCACGCAGACTGGAGATCTTCGAAGAGATCCGGTCCGACTGCGAGAAGGACAAGCAGGCGGTCATCGCAGCAGGCGGACTCCATATTCTTGGCACCGAGCGCCACGAAAGCCGCCGGATCGACAACCAGCTCCGGGGCCGCGCCGGCCGCCAAGGCGATCCCGGCTCGTCACGGTTTTATCTGTCGCTGGAAGACGACCTGATGCGCATCTTCGCCTCCGAGCGGGTCTCCCAGCTGATGCTCAAGCTCGGCATGGAAGAAGGCGTCCCGATCGAGCACGGCATGGTGACCAGAGCCATCGCCAATGCGCAGAAGAAGGTCGAGGCCCACAACTTCGAAATCCGGAAACAGCTGCTCGAATACGACGACGTCATGAACAAACAGCGCGAGGTGATCTACCAGCACCGGCGCGCCGTCCTGGGCGGAACGAACCTGAAAGAAGACCTGCGCGACATGATGGACGGCCTGGTGGACTCCGCCCTGAACATCTATTGCCCGGCCGAGCAATACCCAGAGGAATGGGACATCAAGGGACTCGCAGAGCTCATGCATAGCCAGTTTGCCCTTGACATCGCCCATGGCAAGAGCGACGGCGGCGAGGCGCTCCGCGACATGGGGCGCGATGCCTTGGTCGAAGACCTCCGCGCACAAGTGCGCGAGGCCTACGACAAGAAAGAGCAGGAACTGGGCTCAGATTTGATGCGCTTCCTGGAAAAGAACTTCATGCTCCAGGTCGTCGACCACCATTGGAAAGACCACCTCCTGGGAATGGATCACCTGCGCGACGGGATCGGCCTGCGCGGCTACGGACAAAAAGATCCGCTCATCGAGTACAAGCGCGAGGGCTACGATCTCTTTGCCGGCATGATGGAGCGAGTCAAAGCCGACGCATTGGATCGGCTCTTTCACGTCCAGGCGGTCCGGAACGAAGGCCAACCCACAGCGCCGCCACCGCCGCCACCCGTCATCTCACGCCCCCAACCCACCTTCATCCTCAATCGCGGAGAAGAACCGGTCGCGCCTCAGACGATTCAACGAAGCGACGACAAAGTCGGCCGTAACGACCCCTGCCACTGCGGCAGCGGGAAAAAATTCAAGAAATGTCACGGAATATAAGAGCGCGACACTGACGCTCTCGCTCCCTTACCTCCAAAGCGACCCTTCCGGATTCTCCTGGGCGGAAACCTTCTGGAATTCCCTCGGCTGCGACAGGAGTCGCAGAGCCTCGGTCAGTTCCAGCTTTCCTTCCCAGGAGAATCTCGGTGGGTCCCCGCTTCTCCGGTAAAGTCCGCGAGGAGCCTCAGCGTCGTGAAGGAGAAAAAGGGGAAGGGAGAGCTGCGTGATCCGGCAAGTTCAAGAATGCTACGTGAGTGGTTCGCAGACCAGCTTCTGGAACATGGCCACGGATAAGATGGTCGTGCTCACCAGCTTGCGAGCATGTGAGAAGTCGCGATCGCCCGTGATCAACCATTCCGCATCAGCCGCAAGCGCGCAGGCGAGAAACTTCGCGTCGGTGGGATCGGGAGGGTAGGAGAAGGGCTCCGGCACATCCACCATAACAGTCAGCGTATCGAGCAGTGCGTACCACTGCTGCAGAAGAGAAGCCGACAATCCGAACTTCGAACGAGCCAGTACGGTCTTGTACTCGTCCAAAATCTCTGCGGACACCACCCATTCAAAATCAGGGCGCGCCACGACAAATCGAATGATGGTTTCAGGAGTTTTGTCCTTGAATGCTGCTGACACCAGGACGTTGGTGTCGATAACAACCCTCACCGGCCAGCCCGAGCAGCCTCAACTTCCGCTGCAATGTCAGCTTCCGTGAGAATACGGGCCTGAGGAAGAGCCTGCGTAGCCTTCAACAAGCTGCGCAAACTGTCCAAGCGAGCCGCAGCCTGTGGCTCATCTGCAATCATCACAACCTCAACCCGTTGCCCCGCCTCAAACGGCAGGTCAGACAACACAATTTGATGCGAGTCTTCAATGACCACGTATTTCTTATAAGCGCGCATACACACTCCTTGGATACGCATTATTATGCGGACAGACTCACTGAAGTGCAAGGTAGAAGGGCTCGGCTGACGAAGGGCGCGAACCTTCGGCGTCGCCATGATGCGACGAGCTTCCACTGCTCCTGACCCGCATCACCTCTCACACGCACGACTCTAAAACTGCGCCGAAGCGGCGCAATGCCGTCGTGCGTGGCCCTCAACACCTACTGATATATGGCAGACGCCATGTCGAACACCTCAAGATCGCATCCCTTCCAGCCGAGCCGAAGAGAGGACAGGGAGGCAGTATCACCCAAGAGTGATGGTGTCATTGCTTGACCCCGCCGAAGGCCTCACAGATAATAGCTGAGGACACCGGCAAGAAACTCTCAGGGTCTGAATAGCCGAACGAAAGAAGGTACGCGATGCCGACTGCCGTCAAAATGGAAGTCAGTCAGGAAACGATTATCCGGGCCGTCAAAAGCATGAAGAAGTCTGCCAGGCAAGTGTTCTTGGAAGATCTCATCGCAGCGACCTCTCCCGAGTATCTTCAAAGCATTCGCGAAGCTCGGCGAGACTTTAAGGCAGGCAGAGTGAAATCGCATGGGCAGGTTTTTGGCCGGTGAAGTACCGGTTGGTCTATACCCACCGCGCGATCAGAGATATCGACGCCCTCGACACCAGCGTAAAGCAGCGCATCGGCAAGACCCTCCTTCGCTACGAATCCGACCCTCTCCAGCATGCCGAACCCCTCAAGCGATCGGAGTTGGGCTCATACCGATTTCGTATCGGCGACTATCGTGTCGTATTCGACATTGAGGGAAGTGAGATCGTGATTCTGCGTGTTGGCCACCGAAGAGACATCTACAAGCGATAACGGTTGAGTTGAAGTGCGCCAACCCTGGAAGTAGCCAGCCCACCCATACCGACCTTGCGCTGGAACGGTGCAAAGCCAAGCAATGACCCCATCTCTTTCGCCACAGCCGACAGATTCCCCGCCAACGGGTACCGAGGCGTTCGCTCAAGCGCCCAAACTCTTGCAGGTCGCCAGGTCCGAACTCACTCAGGTAGGTGAAGCCTATTCTGC
>VFKF01000031.1 GCA_009885705.1 Nitrospira sp.
AGGAGATCATGGTGAGAAGCCACAAGCGGTTGAAGCCCGAGCAGCTTCGGAAAATGGATGCCTATTGGCGAGCCGCCAATTACCTGTCCGTCGGTCAGATCTATCTCTACGACAATCCCTTGCTGAAGAAGCCGCTCACTCTGGCCCATATCAAGCCGCGTTTGCTCGGCCACTGGGGCACCACGCCGGGGCTGAACTTCGTCTATGTCCACCTGAACCGTGTCATTACCGAATACGAGCTGAACGTCATGTACATCACCGGGCCGGGGCACGGTGGTCCCGGACTGGTGGCGAACGCCTATCTCGAAGGCACCTATAGCGAGGTCTATCCGAACATCTCGCAAGATGAGGAGGGCCTGAAACGGCTGTTCACACAGTTCTCCTTTCCCGGGGGCATTCCCAGTCACGTCTCACCGGAGACGCCTGGATCGATTCACGAAGGCGGGGAGTTGGGGTATTCGCTGTCCCATGCGTTCGGCGCGGCCTTCGATAATCCCGATCTGCTCGTGGCCTGTGTCGTGGGCGATGGGGAAGCGGAAACCGGTCCGCTCGCAACCAGTTGGCATTCGAACAAGTTTCTGAATCCGGTGTGCGACGGCGCCGTGCTGCCGATCCTGCATCTGAACGGGTACAAGATCGCCGGCCCCACTGTGCTGGCGCGGCTTCCGCATGACGAATTGGAATCGCTCTTTATCGGGTATGGCTATCAGCCGTATTTCGTCGAGGGAGATGATCCCGCCACGATGCATCAAGAGATGGCCGCCACGCTCGATGTCGCCGTCGCGGACATCAAGAAGATCCAGCGCACAGCGCGGACGAAAGGATTTTCGAAACGGCCTCGCTGGCCGATGATCGTGCTGCGTTCACCGAAGGGCTGGACCGGGCCGAAGGTCGTGGATGGGAAGCCGTCTGAAGGGACATTCCGGTCACATCAGGTGCCGATGGGCGATATGGCCAAGCCCGGTCACGTCACGATTCTCGAGAAGTGGATGAAGAGTTACAAGCCGGGGGAGCTGTTCGATAAGGCCGGCACACTCATTCCCGAGTTGGCAGCTCTTGCACCGGCCGGCTCTCTCCGCATGAGCGCCAATCCTCATGCCAACGGCGGCCTTCTGCTGCACGACCTGCGTTTGCCGGATTTCCGCGCCTACGCAATGAACGTGCGGAAGCCCGGTGCGGTGGATGGCGAAGCCACGCGCGTCCAAGGCGAGTTTATTCGCGACGTGATGAACGGGAATGCCGACAACTTCCGCGTGTTCAGTCCGGACGAGACGAACTCGAACCGCTGGGGCGCCCTGTTCGAAGTGACGAACCGATGTTCGACCGCGGAGATCCTGCCCGGCGACGACCATGTGGCGCCGGATGGCCGCGTGATGGAGATGTTGAGCGAGCATCAATGCGAAGGCTGGCTCGAAGGTTATCTCTTGACGGGCCGCCACGGCATGTTCTCCTGTTATGAAGCCTTTATCCATATCGTCGATTCGATGTTCAACCAGCATGCCAAGTGGCTCAAAATGTCGAATCATATTCCCTGGCGGCGGCCGATTGCCTCCTTGAATTATCTCTTGTCCTCGCATGTGTGGCGGCAGGATCACAACGGGTTCAGCCACCAGGACCCTGGGTTCATCGACCATGTGGTGAATAAAAAGGCCGAGGTCATCCGGGTCTATCTCCCACCGGACGCGAACTGCCTCTTGTCCGTCACCGATCATTGCCTGCGCAGCCGCAATTACGTGAACATCATCGTCGCCGGGAAGCAGTCTGCGCCGCAGTGGTTGAACATGGACGCCGCGATCAAACATTGCACCGCCGGGCTGGGTATCTGGCCATGGGCCAGCAACGACCGTGGTGGTGAGCCCGATGTCGTCATGGCCTGCTGCGGCGACGTTCCCACGTTGGAAACATTGGCCGCCGTCGAGTTACTCCGGAAGTTGTTCCCCGCGCTGAAAGTCCGGGTGATTAACGTGGTGGACTTGATGAAGCTCCAGCCGCAGCGCGAGCATCCGCACGGGGTGAGCGACAAGGAGTTCGACAGCCTGTTCACGACCGATAAGCCGATCATCTTCGCGTTTCATGGCTATCCCTGGCTGATTCATCGGCTGACCTACCGCCGGACGAACCACAAGAATTTGCATGTGCGCGGGTATAAGGAGGAAGGGACGACCACGACGCCGTTCGACATCACGGTGATGAACGATCTCGACCGGTTTCACCTGGTCGGCGATGTGATCGACCGTTTGCCGCAGTTGGGATCCCGCGCGGCCTATGCCAAGCAATGGCTCGGGGAGAAACTCATTGAGCATAAGCAATACATCTCTGAACATGGCGATGATCTGCCGGAGATCCGCAATTGGCGATGGAGCGGGAAGAAATGAGTGTTGCATGGTGTTGTGCAACGGAACGGGCTCTGTGAGGGGGCGTAAAGGCTGATGACGACGCTAGCAAAAGTCGACCTCGACGCAACGTATGAGCATCTCATGACGCTTTGGACATCCGGGGTACGGGACTATCACACGATGCTCTCCGACTACCTCACGGCCAATTCCATTTTTGTCGCGGTGATCGGGCTGATCCTCTCGCGAGACTTGCTGGCCTTCTCTTTCACGGTGTTGATCGTGCTGCTGTGCATCTTTGGGGTCCTCCTGTGTCTCCAAATGGCGATTGTCCTTGGCCGGTTGTCGGGTCAAAACGCCTTGTGGGAATGGCGATTGAGGGGAATCGAGCAGGATCCTGACTGGAATAAAGAGAAGCTGATAACCAGTCTTCGCTTACTCCATGAGGTCCGGCAACCGATCGAGGATCGACGAAACGAGCCTCCGGTATTTGAGCCGAACTGGGCGTTTCGGCAGCACCGTCAATGGTGGGCTCATCGTGCCATTAGTTTTCCCTGGTTTTTCGGCAGCGTGTACGCCTTGCTGCTTGTATGGAGCCTCACCAAGTTGATGAATGCCTAAGCCCTAGCAGGATGCTGAAAAAGTCCGCCAGCGGCGTTCTCGCATCGCTCAGAGGCTCAACGTACCAACCAGTACGTCTCGCCTCTTCGCTCGCTGCGGCCTTGCTGGACGGCCGTTTTGAGCATCCTGTGGATGTTCAGGCAGCGGTGCCACT
>VFKF01000304.1 GCA_009885705.1 Nitrospira sp.
CGGCTTCCCTCCGACGAGTACTTGATAAATCATTTCCTTTTTGCGCTGCGTCAGCCAGTTCATGAAATTGCCGTCCCAATGGGTGGCGGCACAGGCGGTAGAGAGGGTCGCCTTCACCGAACCATAGTTAAAACTATTGGAGTCGGTCGTATAGCAACGTAAGGGGTCGAACATGCCGTAATAGGACTTGGTTGAGACGAAGGTGTCTGCCGGCGAAGCCTCATTCGACGTATTGATGAGTACCCCGCTGTTGTTCACTGCCACCAAGTCATCGCCTGTTTGACTATTGACCGTCACGTTCGAGGCATAGAGCAGCGACGTGGCCGTGCTAGCTTTGAAAGAAATCGGATATTGGTGGTTGGAGCCGCTATAGGCCGCTTGCAAGGTAAAATTGCCCATGTCGACCAGGAACAGAATGTTCGGCGGAACGGTTTGGCTGAGGAAAATCGGATAGTTGGTGTAGTTCGCCATGCTCTGGGCGGACACGCCTGCCGGCATACCGGCCAACAGGAATGCGCTGCATGCCACTGCGGCCAGGAATCCGTAACCACCTGTTGCTCGCTGTTCGTGCTTCATAACATCCTCCCTATGTTGCTCGAAGGGCCGGCGGCCTCGCCGCGCCTTCATGGGAGCAGATACGACTTGCTCACACGTCACGCTCACAATTTTCTCGTGCAGCCTTCGTTGTAGAGACAGGAATAGATGGCGGAAATGCGGCTGCTCATGCCGGTTGCGGTGTTCGTGGCCACGCAGTCCACGCTGTAGAAATAATCAATACCGCCCGATCCCGCCCCCACGGCCGTTCCATCGTAGGCAGCGCCGAACTGCTGGCCCGACCCAGCCCGCGGTTTCTTATAAAGCATGTCGATGTCACCCACTACGCGATAAGCGCCGACTATTACGTCCAAATTGGGAACGGCAGCTACAATGCCGGCAGGGAACGGCGGTCCGGTCGGTGTGTCGGCGAGCGCGGTTGGATCCCCGCTGATTTCTAGTTCCACCTGGGCCTTATTGCCGGAGGGAACCGGCCCTGGTGGAATTTGATTATTCAACAAAGCCGTAGGCACGGACATGCCGTTGGACACGTCAAGGACTTGCTGAATGACTTTCACCCCCGTCGCGACACAGGAGTCCGCCGCTGCCGAGGAGCCCTCCATGGAGCTGGCGAACCCGGCGACACGGTTTTCAAGCCCCGTAATCGTCATGGCACCGATTCCAAGGACGGTCAGCATCAACATCAGCATCAGGATGCTGAGCATCGCAATGCCCTGTTCATCCTCCCTGAAACCAGGCCCATGAATCGAGAGGCTGTCGTGCGTCACGCTCCTGCTCCTTAATGTCTTAAATTACGCAGTTCAATCGTCCGGGTCAGCAAACGCCGGCGGGTCGACGTGTAGGGAGGCGTCACCGTGGCAAAGTCCCCCGCGACAAACACGCCATCCGAATGGAGATGGTCACTGACTTGTAGCGCTGCCCCCTGGATCGTTTGCCGATTGCTGTCTCCGAATCCCTGATCCGATCTCCGTTGCCGCCCGACGATCGTCAATTGGGCCAGCTGAATTTTATCGGCAGTCAACGGCGCTGTAGTCCAGGCATTATTGGTCACAAAGTCCGCCTGATCGAACCCCGCTGCACCACCTTGGTTATCGATGATGCCGTCGGGAGTGCCGCTATTGATCCCCGCGACGCACCCGTCGCACCCATAGGCAAACTGGACATCCTCGATTTCGTCGGCAATAGGCGTACACCGGCTCCCTGCCGTCGTACAATCCAACACACCAGCCGTCACCCCGCCGGCCACTCCACGCACCAAGCAGGGTGACCGCCCGGCGCAGAGGCCGGTCGCATCGGGAGGTGGAATGATTTGATAGGTGATGCATTGCAGCAGGTAGATCGGTGTATTCCGTTTCATTGTAATCGGAGCAGTAACGGGCACCACCGTCAGGTTGGCACCAGCTGCGGCCGTCACCGTTGTGGTGACAGCTCCGCCGATCGAGATGGTTGCATTCGGCACTGTGAGGCTTCCACCTGCTTCGGTCGCCATATTGGCGACCGCGAGAGCTGAAGGAAGAGCCAGGAGGCTGAACCCTATCGTTGTATCGCTATTGAGTACCCACGCTGGATCGGCGGCGCTTCCCACAGGATTTTCCACCGGCACCACTAGACTGATTCGATCCGGTCCCTTATCCGTGCCGGCTGGATTATTGTCCGCTGGCACAATGGCGGTGGGACAGTTCCCAACAGGGCCATTCATCCCGAAGCCCGCCTGCCGGATATCGCGGTATAGAAATTCCATCGCCACACGGACATTCTGTTGCGTCTCAATCGTCTGTTCATTCGTCGTCAACGCTTTACTGGAGGACGTCAGCACAGCAAACCCGGCGGCGATGACGGTCGTGGCCACCACGGCGCCGACCATGAGTTCAATCAGTGTCATCCCCCGTTGGTTGCTCAGAATATTCCCCTGCGTCACCATAGGTATCCCCTGTCCCCCTGCACTCATTCCGGCGAAATCGTCGTCGTCAACACGAGTTGCTTGGGCCGCGCCACTTTGGTCTCGCCCGCCGCGCCGGTCCATGACACCGTCACCACGACCGGATATTGATTCAACAGCGTCGCTAAGGTTCCCACCGTTGTCGCGGGCACGGTCACGACCCCGCGCACGTTCACCAGCCCTGACGCCTGTGGGTTGCTGAGCAGCGCTACCCACTGGTCGCAATCGCCTTTTGCCATCGCCTGAGCTACTGCGCTCTGCGGGCAGGGAGTGGCATTGGACGTATCAATGGCATATTGCGTGATGTTTTTGCGGTTGTACTGTATCCGTTCGATCATCTCTGCAGCCAAGTTGGTCGCGCGAGTTAACTCGGTCGAATCAACGTTGCGAGTTAAGGCTATCCCCTGCATGGCGGCAACCCCCAAGACACCCACTGACAGGATCGCCGACGCCACCATGGCTTCGATCAGTGTGAAACCCGACTGACGATTGATCCTGGACATTTGACTATGCGCCCCCGTTGCCATGGCCTCGATTACGAACAGATACTGTCCGAACACCAATTCACGATGCCTCGCGGAGTCACCTTCATTGCAAATTGAACGCCCTTATCGTTGACCATCGCGAGCTCCTGGTTCAGCGTCGGCCCGGGGCCGCCGGATCGCATGCCCCTCGAGTTAAACGACACGGTCGCGGTCGGAGCGGATGTCCACGTGGCGGAAGGCCCCACTTTTAGGTCCACGACATGAGGCAGCCGCACACTGAAGGAGCCCATAACCTGTATCCCTGTCGCTGCATTCGTGGTCGTCGTCTGTACAGCTCCGTTGACGATGCTGATGGCCACCGTCACAGGAGTATTTCTGCTTAAGGCTGCCATGCGAGCCAGGAGTAACTGATTCTGTACCTCAGTGACCGCCTGCCTTAACTCAGAGCGAGACTGCCACACCAAATAGTCTGGGATCGCAAGCGCCGAGGCGATCCCGATGATCGCCACGACAATCATCATCTCAATCAGGGTGAAGCCGGTCTCAGAGCTTCCCCGACTTATCTGTTGCCGCTTGATTTTCTTCATGATGAAAAAGGTACACATGGGCGATTTAAAGACCACGCAAGTGGCATGCCGTCTGAACCTCACTGTTCAATTCACGGAACATATTGATTTTACAGTCTATAGCTCCCACCGAAGAGGCAAGATTCGGCCATTTTTCGCAAGATCGAACGACAATTTTTGGCCTAAGGCCTGTAGTTTATGTCCACCACTTAGGCAGAGACCTGAGGGGATGTTGCTCGCGGTCAAGGACACCAGCTCATATTGCCGTTGAATGCTGATGCGCTTAGCAGGCAGCCTATGATTCTGCTCGCATGGACCGTTCCAACATCAAAGGGCTGCCGTGATGGTTCCAAAATATGAACTGCACAGACCGTGAGGAGAACGATAGAGGGGCATCTGACAGTCGGACATAATCTGAGGGGAAGAAACGATGCGGAACAGACTCCGAAACCGACGTTCCGATGTTTTAATGTGCCATTCCTACACCCACTCGCGTATGCCCGAGTGACGTATATGTCGGCAGAAAGAGTAGCATTGAATCAATGCCTGGAAAGAGATCGCCGTCTAATTCCATTTGCACATCTCTTAACAAGGCCTGGATCCCCGTTGCCGGGAATCCAGGCGATACATTTAGGTAATAATTTAATTCCCCGATGGTCCCGGCCTTGCTCCTTGAATCGGCGAGTAAGAGTTCATATTTACCGCCGTATTACTCAAACCGCCATACACGGTTGCACGAAGACCACTGGCCGTATTTAAGTTCCCAGCGAGCACGCTCGCATTCATCCCGCTCGCGGTATTGGAATCACCGCTGACGATGGCTGCATATTGGCCGCTGAGCGTGTTCCGAAGACCAAACACCATGCCACCAACCGAG
>VFKF01000230.1 GCA_009885705.1 Nitrospira sp.
CGAAGAATCTGCTGGAAGCGGCCCGCGACGTCGGCACCGAGCGGATCGTCTACTGCAGCACCATCGGGGCAATCGGACTTCCGCCAGGAGGAGGGCTCGGCACGGAAGAAACGCCCGTCTCGCTTGAACAGATGGCCGGCCACTACAAACGGTCGAAGTACCTGGCAGAGCAAGAGGTCTTGAAACTCGCGAAAGCGGGTCTGCCGGTCGTCATCGTCAATCCCAGCGCTCCGGTCGGCGCAGGCGACGTGAAACCAACCCCAACCGGACAGGTCATCGTGGATTTCATGAAGGGCCGCATGCCGGCCTATATCGAAACCGGGATGAACATCGTAGATGTGGATGATGTGGCAGTCGGCCATCTGCTGGCGATGGAGAAGGGCCGGATCGGCGAACGCTATATTCTGGGCAACAAGAACTTGATGCTACGTGAGGTGTTCGAGATCTTGAGTCGCCTGACCGGCGTGAAGGCGCCTACGATCAAGCTTCCTCGTCTGGCGATCCTGCCGCTGGCCTACCTGAACCAGTGGCTGTCGAACATCACGGGCCAGCAACCGCGTATTCCGCTCGAAGGGGTGAAGATGGCCAAGTACAAGATGCACTACGATTGCAGCAAGGCGATCCGGGAACTCGGCATCCCGCAGACGCCACCGGAGGTGGCGCTCGAAAAGGCGGTGCGGTGGTTCCGGGATCACAAGTACGCGTGACCAGACGTGATGAGTGATGCGTGATGGGTGATGGGTGATGCGTCTGAAGAAAACTTGACGGATCACCCGTTGTCGCAGGTACGATCCTGCTCTATCGCCTCCGTCTCATCACTGATCACTCATCACTGATCACCCGACCTATGGACCTCCTAGCTCTCTTCTTCAAGACCATCCTCTTCCGCCCCTATGTCTTCGTCTTTCTGGCGGCGTTTCTCTTTGCTGCGATCCAGCTGATCGGCTGGCCCAGGACCTGGCGATTCTGGCTGATTAGCTGGGCCACGGCCTTCGTTTGCGAGTATTCCTCCACCCGCAACGGCATTCCCTTCGGCTGGTACCACTACAATGGCTCGACTCTGGGACAGGAGCTCTACTTCTCCAACATTCCATTCATGGACTCGATCTCATTCAGCTTTCTCCTCTACGCCGCCTACTGCGTCGCCCTCTGCCTACTCTTGCCGGTCAAGGAATCCGCGTCCTCCATTCAGCCACGATTGAAATCGCTCGACTTCAATCCCCATGCACGAACAGGTTGGACCGTGCTGCTGCTCACAGTCTTCTTGTTTGCCTTCATCGACATGGTGATCGATCCGGTGGCGCTCCGTGGCGACCGCTGGTTCCTCGGCAAGATCTATTACTATCCCGATCCCGGCTGGCACTTCGGTGTGCCCTTTGCCAACTATGTCGGGTGGGCCGTCGTCGGACTCCTCTCCCTCGCCATCTATTTTCCGCTGGAGCGCCGACTGCCCCACCTGATCCTGCCTGCATCGGTCACGCCTCGACTCTTGCTGGGTGTCGGCCTCTACTATGGAGTCCTGGCCTTCAATCTCGGCATGACGTTCTGGATCGGCGAATCGTTCATGGGGATGAGTGGACTGCTGATGCATCTGCCCATCCTCATCCTGCTGATGCGTCGCCTCACAGGATCGCGGAGCGCCTCCCCGACAGCATGAGCCGGTGGCAATCAGACAAAAGAGTTTGTATAGTATTCGGCATTCTCTATGCGAACAAAACTGATCGTCTTTATTATCGTGGTAGGACTCGGGATTGCCGGTACGTTGGGCTGGCTCGGCTACCAATTGTTCACCACCGGCTTCAGTGCCAAGACAGAGCCCCATGCGATCGAGGTATTTCTGGCGCGGCAGATTCGCCACTTGGCCATCCCCATCGAACAACGGAACAGCCCCAATCCGGTCTCGTTCAGCCCAGACCTCTTGAAAGAAGGGTTGGCCCACTTCGCCGACCATTGCGCCGGCTGCCATGCCAACGACGGGAGCGGCCAGACACCCATCGGCAAGAATGTATATCCCAAGGCGCCGGACCTCCGGTTAGCCGACACCCAATCGATGTCGGACGGCGAACTCTTCTGGGTCATCCACAACGGCATTCGTTTTACCGCGATGCCGGCCTGGGGAGAAGGCGATCCGGGTAAAGATATGGACAGTTGGAAGCTGGTTCATTTCATCCGCCATCTCCCGCAACTAACTCCGGAAGAACTCGACCAGATGAAGGGCCTGAATCCCAAGACGAAGCAAGAACTGGAAGAAGAAGCCGCCTACGACCAATTCCTCCAGGGAAACGACCGTGCAGCACAACAACCCGAAAGTGGGCATCACCACTGAGATTTATCTTCCAGGACAAAGGACTGAGCTATCATGATGTACCGTAGTATTCTTGTCTGTCTGTTCAGTTTCATGGCCACCACGGCCTTCGCCCACGGCACAGGCCAACATGTCCTGGGCACCGTCACGGCCATCGACGCGACCCATGTCGAGGTCAAAACCCCCAAAGGGAAAACCGTGGACGTGCAGGTGAACAAACAGACCCGGTTCAAGGAAAAGGGTAATCTAAAGGGCACGAACTTGCCGGTCGTCGGCGATCGGGTTGTGATCGAGGCCACGAAGGAGCAAAAAGTATTGCGGGCCGTCGAAATCCATTTCTCCTCAGCCACACGCGTATCGCCCCCCGTCCAGCAAATTCAGGTACAGTAAGGTGATCGATGCAACAGCTTCACATGACACGGGAGCTCAATAACTACTACTTGAACGGCGGGATTCGTGCCGCGGCCATACGAGTCCTCATCACGGGCATCGCGGTCTTCCTGGCAGTCATGATCGTGCCGGGCCTTGAGATGGACTCGCTCCCTTCCGGGATCGCTGCGATTCTTGTGCTCACGTTTCTGAACGTCTTGGTCCGGCCCATCCTCTTTGTGCTGACCCTGCCGTTAATTGTCCTGTCGTTGGGGCTCTTTCTTATCGTGGTCAATGCGCTCCTCCTCGAATTCACCGCCTATCTGGTGAAAGGGTTTACCGTTGCGGGATTTTGGCCGGCTGTCGGCGGCGCGGTCGTGATCAGCCTGGTCACCACGATCCTCAACGCCACAACCTCCGGGACACGCCTGCCTGAGCCGCAGCAGACATTCCAGCAACGTCCGCCGAAGATCATTAATCCTGACGAATAGAAAGACTGTTACTTGGTTTGTCTCGTTTGTTTGGTTGAAGAGAAGAAGAGTCACCAGATGAACCACATAAACAAAATACACCAAACCAACCGGATGTTCATTGAATTGCTTGTCGCGCGTTGTTACAATGCGCCCGCTTGACCACCCTAACTCACGAATGACACCCACAGCTCCACACAGCAAACCAATTCCCGAGACGCATCTCCAGCGGACCTTGACGTCCGTGCTCAACGACCTGCCGGTCGACGCGGCGCTTGCCGCCGTGTTCCACCGGGACCAAGGCCCGCTGGTCGGCCATGCCGCGCGAGGCTTTACCCCTCGCGATACGCAAGCGATCCTCCGGACGCTCTCGGCTCCCGCGATTGCCGCAGCCTCCCCCTCAAGCGATCAGGAAGACGGGCGCACGATTCGCCTCCGCTTGATCACCCCTGGCGCGAAGTCGATGCTTGCGGTGGCCCTGCGGCACAAGAACCGGACGTACGGCTTTCTCGTCATCGGACGAAAAGAAAGCGCCACGTTCGCGAAAAAAGAAAAAACCTTGATGGAGCAGGCCAGCGACGAGATCACCAAAGCGCTGGATCGCGAAGGCCTGTTCGATATGAATGTCGTGCTCAGCCGCCCCTATGTCGCGCATGAGCCGGTCCCTCCGCCACCGTCCCCCGCAGAGATGTTTGCGGCGCCGGTCTCGCAGCTGACTCCGGAACTCCAAGACAAGATTATTGCCGTCCTGATGGAGGCCAACCAATACGTCGCCTACGATCGCATCTGGGCCTGCCACTACGATCCCCTGGCTGGCAATGTCGAAGTCCTGGGCATGGCCGGCGATCTGAAGAGCGAACAGAAGGACAGCAAGAAAGATCTGAAACCGGGCCACCGCCTCACGCTCGACAGCTCAGCCTCCGGGTGGGCGGTCCGCCATCGGAAGCCACGCGTGGATCACGATCTCGCCTCCACACAGGGGCGATTCCTCGACCACAAATATCTCTTCAAGGACCGGCTGCTCTCCTCCCTCGTCGTCCCGTTCTTCGTCCGTGGACAAGTGGGCGGAACCATTACGCTGGCCTCGAAAGAAGCCGGGCGCTACCAGCAGACGGATGCCCGTACGCTTGAGCCCTCTATCGTCAAAATCGCGGACATCCTCCAGGCTCCGGCACCGGCGCCGATCAGCGTGGCCCCTGCCACGGACCCTGAAGGCGCACCAGGAGTGGCTATTGCCCCCGGTCCCTCGGAACCCATCATCAGAAAGCAAGAGCGGCAGGCCGCCATCGGC
>VFKF01000036.1 GCA_009885705.1 Nitrospira sp.
AGACAAACTGGGAGGCGAAATCGATCTTGCCCCAGACAATCGTGCCCTGACTGATGGCCCGGTTATAAATGACGTAATTGACGACCGTGACGAAGACCAACGTAAATGCGGCTGAGTTCTTGGCCGGCATCAACGCCAGGAAGTTCCAATCTGACGGCAACTCCAACTCCGCCACCAGCTTAGCACCGGTGGGCACGAATCCATGAGGCGTGAGCCAGATGGCATCACCGACGACGACCATCAAGAATCCGACTTTGATCACAGTCCGCGCAGATACCGTCAGCGGGATGAACCGGCCTACGGTGAACGGGGCTAGCAACAACGGTAACAAGAAAGCCAGCGAGGTCGGATCAGGAACCGGATAATCCGTCATCACCTTGGTCATGACCAAAGGAAGCAAGACCATCACGACAGGAGCCAGGATCGTCATCCGAACCTTTTCGACCCCCTCGATCCGCTTCATACTGAGCCAGATATAGTAATTACTGGCCAGGAAGATGAGGCCGATCATCGCGCCCTGCATTTCGAAAAACATCGAGAGCTGGTCGGCCATCATATAGGGACAGATCGAGGCATCGTAATCGCAGAGCTCATAGGCCAGCAGATAACCCATGAACGGGAGAAACAACAACGCGCCCACACCGATCAGGTTGCCGACAAATCCCATCCAATCGTAGTAGGCTCGCTCCTCGTCCTTTTTCGCCCCCATGAACATATAGGCGGCGATTAAACCTGCCACAAACCCGCCGAACGTCACGTTGCCGACGAGGCGATGGAGATTAAGCGGCATCCAGCTATAGTTGAAGATCTTGTCCCACAAACTCGCGGTTGCGAGGAACTCTTGCGGCGAAATCCCCTCGGCCTTCACCGGCGTATTCATGAACGAGGTCGGACCGTCGATGACGAATAGCGTGATCGTGCCGATCAGATTCAGGAGCACCCCAAGGGCGATATGCCGGGCCTTCTTCTCACCCTTCCAGGAATCCCAGGTGTAGAAGTACATATACAGCAAGATGGTCTCGCTGATGAACAACAAGGGATAGATCACCGCGAACAGCAGATAGAAGTGGTTGATGAGCCACGTCGTGAACTGCGGATACGTCGCGAGCAGCACGAATATAAAAAGCCCTCCCGTGAGGGCGGTCATGCTGTAGAGAATGACTGTGACCTTCGTCACCTCTTTGGCCAAACGATCGTACCGAGGATCCTGCTTTCGGTACCCCAGCCATTCCGAGATCACGACAAAGATTGGGGCACCGAGAATGAATCCTGCAAACAG
>VFKF01000312.1 GCA_009885705.1 Nitrospira sp.
CCAGTTTCAGGGCATCTTGAACGGGATCGACATCGATCGATGGAACCCGGAGACGGATCCCTACCTTCCCGCAAATTACTCAGTGACCGATCGCTCGGGTAAACTGATCTGTAAGCAGGCGCTCCAACAAGAGTTCCATCTTCCTGAAACATCGATTCCGCTGCTTGGCGTGATTGCACGGCTGACGTCGCAGAAGGGGCTAGATCTTGTGGCGGCCATCATTCCACAATTAATGGCTTTGGATTTGCAATTGGTGATCTTGGGAACCGGCGAGCCAGAGCTCGAAGCGACATTTCAGGCGCTTCAGGCGCGCTATCCGCATCGCATGGGACTTCATCTTGGCTTTGACGAAGGTCTTGCGCATCGCATCGAAGGCGGGGCAGATGTCTTTGTGATGCCTTCACGCTATGAGCCTTGCGGATTGAGTCAGCTCTATAGTCTCCGTTACGGAGCTGTTCCTGTTGTGAGAAAGACCGGTGGGCTGGCAGATACGGTCGTGCCATTGACCGTCCATGCTCAGCAGGCTGGGCAGGCAACAGGGTTCCACGTTGAAGAGGATACGGCAAGCGCTCTTCTGTCAGTATTGAGCCGGACTATGGCGGTGTATCAGGATCGATCGATGTGGGAGCAATTAGTTGTGGCAGGGATGGGGACGGATGTGTCCTGGGCTCGTTCGGCGAACGCCTACGATCAGTTGTTTGTGTCGTTAGCGCGAGACAGGTAGATAGGCTGAAGCTCTGAACACTTCAGTCTGAACCCCTTTGGCCTTGACCCCTGTTAAGGAATGTTGAGTGTAACTTCAACGAGGTTTGTCTCGAGCTCAGAAAGCAGGGTCTTTGCCTGCAGGGTGTAGTAGGCGTACTCAGTTTGTGGCTGGTAGCTCAGGACGGTCCTGAGAAGGTCTTTAGCGACATCAATCTTTCCTGCTTCCACGGCGGCAGAGCCGGCCCGTAAAGAACAGGCTGCCGCCATTGCTTTTACATCTACCGCGAATCGGGCTGCAGGAGCAGAGACGAACTTCTCAAGTTTTCCTGGCAGGGGGAGAACGAAAGACTCCTGCGCCTGAGAGCGGTTTGCCGCACTTGCTAACGCGAGCGCATCCTCTCTCAATTGGTCGATGCCGGTACTGGCGTGGCAGCGGTTGTAGGTGTCCCAGAGGCTCATGAAGCTTCCGTTATC